>NZ_JAMXYB010000002.1:0-182500 GCF_024129495.1 Acinetobacter sp. S4400-12
ACCAGCCGCCTGAAGAACCGGTTTCATTTAAAGGCCAGCCGGCCCCGTGCATCACCAGACCTGGCTTATGTTTGGCCGGATCAATTTCCCAAAGTTCTTTAATGCCGATCCCGTAGTGCTGTGGATCAGCATCTTTATCCAGATTAAATTTTTGGATCAGGCGTTTACCTAAATGGCCACGGCAACCTTCAGCAAAGATGGTGTATTTGGCATGCAGCTCATAGCCCGGGGTAAAGTTATGCGTCGGTTCGCCATCTTTGCCAATGCCCATATCACCGGTTTGAATACCTTTGACCGTGCCATCTTCATGGTAGAGAATTTCAGCAGCAGCAAAGCCCGGGAAAATGGAGACTTCCAGCTCTTCGGCTTTCTGGCCTAACCAGCGCACCACGTTGCCGAGGGAAATGACATAGTTGCCATCATTATGCATGGTTTTTGGCACCATCCAGTGCGGAGCCTGTTTGGAGGTGGTTTCAGACAGCAGGAAGAACGTTTTGTCTTCAGTGACCGGCACATTAAGAGGCGCTCCCTGTTCTTTCCAGTCAGGGAAGAGTTCATTGATGGCACGAGGTTCGATAATTGCACCGGACAGGATGTGGGCACCGACTTCGGAGCCTTTCTCTACGACACAAACGGACAGATCGTTCAGGTTGTTTTCAATTGCAAGTTGACGGATTTTAATTGCCGCAGAAAGACCCGCAGGGCCTGCACCTACGATGACTACGTCAAACTCCATCGATTCACGTTCGATGTGTTCCATGTAGGACTCCTCATATGTCTATTCGGTGGCAACCATAATCAGCTGATTGGGTGCTGCCATGAGTGTTCTGAATTCCTAGACACAAAAATGCTAGTGTCTTTCATAATCTGGGCTAGTATAGTTTTAAACCCAGTTTTAGCCAATTGGCTGAAACATATTATTTTTCCGTCATTAAGGTCTTCTTTTATGGATAAGCCAATGCCAAACACGAATCCGACGAAAAAATTAACTGATCGTGATGATAAAAACTTAATGGACATCGCACAATACTTAAAAGATGCACAGGGCAGTCACAAAAGGTCAATCCCCCCTCTGGAGCAGTGGCAGCCAAAGCATTGTGGCGCAATGGATCTCAAGGTTTTGGCCAACGGCGAATGGTGGCACGAAGGTCAATTGATCAAGCGTCAGCCGATGATTGACCTGTTTGCAACGGTGCTCTGGAAAGAAAATGGTAAATTCTATCTAAAAACGCCGGTGGAAATGATTGAAATTGAAGTAGAGGACGAGCCTTTATTTGTCAATCAGGTCGATCAGGTCGAGATTGAAGGCAAAACCTATCTGCAGTTGAGCACCACGACCCAGGACCTGATAATTGTGGATCAAGCGCACCCGGTATTCATGCGGGAATATCAGGGCGAACTGCGTCCTTATGTGCATGTCCGTTTTGGAATCAATGCCCTGATCCAGCGTGCTGCCTTTTTACATCTGGTGGAGATGGGAGAGCTCAATGAAAATGCTGCCGGTGAAACCGTTTTAAGCTTAAAAAGTGGTGATTTAGACTTGCATTTGAGTACCTGAGGTTTAAGCTTTGCTTCAGGTATTTTGACACATCAATCCATTATTCCTTATGAGCGCCATTCAACCAGTTTCTTCAGTTCTTCAACCCATGCCTGAAGCGAGTGCAGATGCACCGATTGGTATTTTTGATTCGGGTGTTGGCGGCTTATCAGTCGCTGTAGAAATCGCCCGTTATCTACCGAATGAGCGTTTTATTTATTATGCCGATACTGCACATGTGCCTTATGGAGCACGGGATGATCAGGAAATTCGCAACCTGACTGCCAAGGCTGTGGACTGGCTGTATCGTCAGGGCTGTAAAGTTGTAGTGGTGGCCTGTAATACGGCATCTGCTTTCAGTCTGGATTATTTACGTGATTACTATGGGGAAAACTTTCCGATAATCGGTTTAGTGCCTGCTTTGAAACCTGCTGTGCTCAATACCCGCTCCAAAACAGTTGCTGTTCTGGCCACGCCTGCCACATTTCGCGGTCAACTGATTAAAGAAGTTATAACCCGGTTTGCCGAGCCTGCGCAGGTTCGCGTCCTGCCAGTAACCAGTCTGAAGCTGGTTCCTTTTGTAGAAGCAGGAGAGCAGCGAAGTGCGGCCTGTCTGGAAACTTTAAAACAGATTTTACAGCCTGTTGTCGATCAAGGCGCCGATTATTTAGTCTTAGGATGTACACATTACCCCTTCCTAAAACCCTCAATTCAGTATATTTTTGGTCATAAGCTGACACTAATTGACTCAGGATTGGCAGTAGCGAGACAAACCGCCCGTATTTTGATTAAAAATGGGTTACTATTTGAGCATGGTGATCAGCAAAACTTGAAAATTAGACTGGTTGTGAGTGGGCAGAATGCTGACCAGCTTCAACCTGTTTTACAGCGCCTGATTCCGGCTGATCTCAGCTGGCAACTTAGCAATATGGATACTTGATTCCAACCGGCGCAGTAAAAATTATTTCTATAAATTTGGAAAAGTATTTTTTAATACTGGGGGAGTCATAGGCTGCAAATGCGAAAGCTTTTTTGTGCCTATGCGGTAGAAGAGGATAACCCATGCTCGATAAACGCTATCAGGTATTCATTTCCACTTCTGGGGCAGACATGCAGCCAGAGCGGATTATTTTGTCTCAAACACTGGTGGGTATGGGGTTCTTTTCCTGGGGACTGGAACAGCGTACTCCGCTCAATACGGCATTTGCACGCCGCCAGATTGATGACTGTGATTATGTCGTGATCCTGCTGGGCAGCCAATATGGGGAGCAATCGGTTTCCGGTGTGGGCTATATGCACTTGGAATATATTTATGCGGTCGCGAAACAGAAGCCTATAATTGTCTTTATGCATGAGGACCCGGACTCACGTGATCCTGATCTGCATGATAGCAAGCCGGAATTAAAAGAAAAATTTAAGGAATTTCGTCAGTTACTCCAAAATGAAGCAGATCAGGTGTTTAGGTATCGCAGCCTGCGTGATCTGGAAATGGCGGTACGTCTGAACATGTCACAAATTCTGGAGCATTATCCGGTAGCGGGCTGGGTGCGTCCGCAAAATACCCAAGCCTTGCATGATGAAATTGACCAGTTGAAGACCAGACTGGCGCAACTGGAGCAGGAAATGGGAACACGCGAAATTGATCCATTTCTGAGCCTGCCTAAAGTCTCCATGCATGAGCTACTTTCTTTTGAATATCGTATGCATGCCTATCAGGATGGCAACTTTAAAGAATTGAAAGTCCAGAAAAAATTGACCTGGGCACAATTACTGCAGATCTTGGGCTCGACTTTTATCAATCCGACGCCTGAAGAATTTTTTTCCAAACGCATGAATGAATATTTAAATGAAACCGGTCTGGAAGATGCCCACGCAGAAATGCCGCGTGCACATGCGGTGGCTCGCGCCCAAATCAATATCCGTGCACTGCATAGCATAAAAATGCAAATGCGCCAGAATGACTGGATTATTCCTTCGGGGCGTGATGATCGCCAGCGTCTGCTTTGGCTGGTGACCCCAAAAGCACGTAAACTTCTGGACAGTCAGTTATTGGGTAAAGATCGTACTTTTCCATATAAGTCAGCCTATTAATCTATATAGAGAATAAGGTAAAAGCTGTTAAAGTAAGCGGGTTGATACCATGACGGATGCACTGAATGTTTTCTACAGCCAAACCTAAAGTCTCAATTATATTGGCAAATTTAGGCACGCCAGATGAACCGACCGTGCTAGCGGTACGCCGTTTCCTGAAACAGTTTTTGTCTGATCAGCGCGTAATTGAAATTCCCAAACCAATTTGGCAAATCATTTTGCGTTTATTCATTCTGCCTTTTCGTCCCAAGCGCGTTTCTCATGCTTATGCGCAGGTCTGGCAGCAGGATTCTCCTATGCGTGAGATTCTGTTGCAGCAGGTCGAGGCTGTAAAAGCCCAGCTGGCCGCGCGTTATCCACAGTTTGAGCTGAATGTGGTGCCAGCCATGACTTATGGCAATCCCAATATTCAAGAGGTGCTCCATCAGTTATCGGCCCAGCCCCAAGATCATATTATTCTGTTTCCCTTATTTCCCCAGTATTCGGCGACATCGACTGCGCCATTGTATGATGCGATAGCGAACTGGATTCCCAAACAGCGTAATCTGCCAGGTATCTCGATGATTCGGGACTATTATCAACACCCACTTTTTATTCGCTCTTTAGCGCAAAGTGTGCGGGATTATCAGGCAGTACACGGACAAGCAGAAAAGTTATTGATGTCTTTTCATGGTATTCCACAGCCTTATGCAGATAAAGGCGATCCCTATGCCGATCGTTGCCGGATTACCGGTCATCTGGTTGCGCAGGAACTGGGCTTGACTGAAGATCAATATGCGATCAGCTTTCAGTCGCGTTTTGGCAAGCAGGAATGGGTCAAGCCCTATACCGATGTACTGATTGAAGAGTGGGCCAGACAGGGGGTGAAATCCGTGCAGGTGATGAGTCCGGCTTTTTCAGCAGATTGTCTGGAAACCCTGGAAGAACTGGCCATCCAGAATGCCGAGCTGTTTAGCTCGCTAGGTGGTGGGCAGTATAGCTATATTCCGGCGCTGAATAATCGTGAAGATCATTTGCAATTGCTCAATACGTTGTTAGAAGCTAATCTTGAGGCGTTGACTCAAACTCTTGCCCATTAAAATATCTCGAGGTATTTCGTTCTATGCTACAAGTCAAAATTGTTCCTGTAACGGCCTTTCAGCAAAACTGTTCGATACTTTGGGATACGGACACTCAAGAAGCTATTTTGATCGATGCAGGAGGAGAGCCGGAAAAGCTGGTAGCTGAGGTGGAAGCACTGGGTGTAACGGTCAAAGCCCTGTGGCTCACACATGGTCATCTGGATCATGCCGGTGCAGTAGGTGCCCTACAAAAGAAATGGAATATTCCGGTTATAGGCCCGCATCGTGAAGACGCATTCTGGCTTGACATGATTCAGGAAGTTTCTGCACGTTATGGCTTTCCGATTCCTGAAAAAGTCGAGGTGACCCAATGGCTGGAAGGTGGGGAAGTCTTGCAACTGGGTGATGAGGAATTTGAAGTACGCTTTGCACCAGGTCATACCCCGGGCCATGTCATGTTCTATAACCAGAATCATGGCTTGTTATGGACCGGTGATGTGCTCTTTAAGGGTTCAATCGGTCGCACGGACTTTCCACGAGGCGATCATCAGCAATTACTGGACTCGATTCAACGAGAATGTTTTAGCTTACCTGATGACACTCGCTTTATTTCGGGGCATGGGCCAATAAGTAGCATTGGTTTTGAAAAACAGCATAACCCTTTTGTGGCGGGAAAGGCGGGTTGAGATAGCAGGCTAATTGTTAAAAAGACCAGCATTCGCTGGTTTTTTATCTGGAAAAAGGATTGTTAGGAAGCTGACGGGCTTGCATAGGCAATAACCCGCTTAGAAAGGCAAATAAAAAGCCTACCACAATAAACAGAACAGCTTGCTGAAAAATTCCAATACTCAGGCAAAGAAGGGCTAAGAAACACATCCCCATAAAAACAGCTTTTAAGAAGATATAGCCCATATGAATGCTCTAAAAATAATGTAATGGTTAAGTTCAGAGTAGGAGTGTGAGTAGGCGATCAATATGGTTAACTTGCGTGTAATTTTCGCTTAACTTGATCAGGTTTATATGAGTATGCCAGCTATTTTTCTATCTAGGGATAAGGAAAAAAGCAGACTTTCTCCGGTTTTAGTCTTCTGGAGCATCGGCTTGAGGCGCATCTTGGGTGGGCAGTTTATAGTCTTCATTGGCCCATGCCCCCAGATCAATCATTTTGCAGCGCTCTGAACAAAAGGGACGGAATTCATTATTTTCCCAAGTGGTGAGTTTGCCACAATGTGGACATTTTAAACTGGTAGACATGGTTAAACTCCCGATAAATATGCAGCTTCGATTAGGCAAATATAGCCGCAGTTGGTAGACTGATGCGGTTTTTATTAGTTTGATCTGATTATGCCGATTCGTCAATTTCAAGCACAGCGTATGCATGCGCCTCGTGATTTTCAAAGTATCAGTCCTGAGCCGATTTGTCTTGAAATCGGAGCGGGCAAGGGAAAACATGCTTTACTCTTTAGCCGGACACATCCGCAGAGTCAATTGATTGCCATTGAACGAACCCGGGAAAAATTTCTGGCCATGCAAAAAAAGCATGCGCTTGAAGGTCAGGCCAATCTGCAACCGGTTCATGCCGATGCGCTACCGTGGATTGTACATGCACTTTATCCGCAGCAAGTGGAACAGTGTTTTATTTTATATCCCAATCCGGAGCCGCATAATCCGGCACAGCGCTGGTTAAATATGCCATTTTTTGAATTCTTGTTATCCCGTTTAAAAAGCGGCGGTATGATCACTTTGGCCAGTAATATTCCGGAATATATTGCGGAAGCAGAACAGCAGTTAGTGCAAGTCTGGCAATTGCCATTTAAAAAAGAAGTGATTGCTCAGGATTCGGCGCGTACACATTTTGAAATTAAATATTTGGAGCGGGGGGAGCTGTGTCAGCAGTTAATCATTCGTAAACCAGAAGGTTATATCACCCGCTTTGACAAGTTTCAGCCTCTGCAAGGCCAGAACGCTCAAGTGATGGAATAATTTGCATGAGCCAGCGTATTGCAATTGTCGGTGCAGGTCCGGCCGGATTGATGGCGGCTGAAGTATTAAGCCAGTGGCATTATGAGGTGCATGTATATGAGCAAAAACCTTCGGCAGCGCGCAAGTTTTTAATGGCAGGAAAAACGGGGCTGAATATTTCCCATGCTGAACCTATTGAGCAGTTTATTCTGCGTTATGATCAGGCCGACTGGCTGGCGCCATGGCTAAGACAATGGGATGCTGCCTGGATTCAGAACTGGATGAAAAATTTGGGGATTGAACCTTATATTGGCTCCTCAGGCCGGGTCTTTCCCACCGAAATGAAGGCTGCACCGTTGCTGCGTGCCTGGTTACAGCGCCTGACCGAGCAAGGCATTCAGTTTCATTATCGGCATCAGGTGGAACAGGTGCAGCAGCAACACCTGCAACTTCAGGATATGAAGACTAAGCAAAGCCGGATCGAAGCGTTCGATGCGATTATTCTGGCCTGCGGGGCAGTCTCGTGGTCGCAGTTGGGCAGTGATGGAGCATGGCAAAGCTGGTTAGCGGCTGAAGAACTGGAGCCATTTCAGCCGAGTAATGCCGGGGTGGAGTATGTCTGGTCCCGGTTTATGCAGCCTGTGTTCGGACAGCCGCTAAAGCGTGTGGTGGCCTGGGTAGGACAGGGAGATAAAAGCACTGGCGATATTGTTATCAGTCATTATGGTCTGGAAAGTGGGCTGATCTATAAACAGGGCCGGGGGCTGCGTGAGCAATTAAAAGCTGGCCAGCCGATGCTGCTTGAGCTGGATTTATTTCCGGATCAAACGGTAGAGCAGCTGGCTAAAAAGCTGCAACCCGGCAAAAAACAGTCTCTGGCCAATGTCTGGCGTAAAGCGGGTCTGGAAGGAGCAAAAGCCGCCCTAGTGCGAGAACTGGTGGCGAAATCCATCTGGCAGGATGCAGACCAATTGGCTCAAAAAATCAAACAGCTGTCTATCACTTTAAGTGGCTTTCGGCCAATTGAAGAAGCAATCAGCTGTGCAGGCGGAGTGAAGCGTGAAGCGCTTTCGGAACAGCTGCAACTCAAATCCAATCCGCAGGTATTTCTTTGCGGCGAGATGCTGGATTGGGATGCACCGACCGGCGGCTATTTACTGACCGCCTGTTTTGCCACAGGGCGTGCAGCCGGAGAAGGGGTGCATCAGTTTCTGTCGAATTAAAGCCGAGCTGAATAGCTCAAATCAGACCAGAAACGGCTTAAATTCCCAGCTTCCTGTAAAGATGAAAAACGGTTTAATTCTGGGTGATTTTTGCTGGGGGTTGCGTATTTTGAGGATACTGCAAGCGCCAATGTTCTAACTGTTCCTGAGCATGCAGATATTTACCCAATCCCTGTACATTCTTGCTGGCTTCAGTGACGGTGCTGGCCTGACGTTCTGAACGCTTCAGTAGCTGTTCCTGATGTTCCCAGTATTGATACATCAAGCCCTGAATATAACGGCCCTGTTCAGTTTTAAGCTCCAGAGCCTTGAGCATGTTCAGGGCAGAACGAACATGGTCACGCTGACGTTGCTGGATAAATTCTTCAGTCAGATTTTCGTCTTTGCGCATCTGGTTCATTTCTGCTTCCAGATCCGCACTCATTTCCTGAAAGCGTAGCTCATAGTCCGTTAATACAGCAATGTCATGAGGATCATCAGCCGTTTGGGGGAAGGCTTTGACCGGATCGGTTTGTAGTTCTTTCATTACCTGTTCTGAGGCAGATGAATCTGGACTCGGCTCAGTATTTTCCGTATTTTTCTGATCACAGGCCATGAGAAATATGGCACTGCTCAAAAGCACAGTGCGTGTCATCCATTGCATTTTATTCATGATCAAATCCCATTTTTAGTCACTTCGCTGAAATACATATACATAAGTCCGATAGGGAAAATCTATCAGATCGTGGGCTTGTTTGGTCGTATATTGTTCAATTAGCTGTTCAAATTTCTGTTTAAGCTGCTGCCGCTGTGTCTCTGGCATCGCTGCAATAAAACTGGTCGATAGCAGACGCTTGGACACCACCTGTTCCACAGGACCATGCTGCACGTGCTGCATATGTGTCTCTGCATACGGCTGGAACAAGGTTTGTTGTTTAAATACCTCCTGCCATTGGCCATGATGAAAACGTGGCGTATTGCCTTCCAGGGGTGCGATATAATCTGCGAGAGCTTTTACCCAGTCTATCTCAGTATCACGCTGGTTCCAGACCAGAACCAGATAACCTTGCGGTTTAAGTACCCGATAAATGTCTTTTAAAGTATCCAGATTGGCAAACCAGTGAAATGACTGTGCACAAAACACGGCATTCACGCTATGATCCGGCAAGGGAAGCTGATGACTCAGACCTTCCAGGGTGTGAATATCTGGATGGGCCTGTTGCAGTTGGTTCAGCATTTCCGGCACAGGATCAATCGCCGTGATCCGGCTGCCGAGCGGACGTAAGGATGGGATAAATTTTCCCGTCCCACTGCCGAGATCTAAAAGATGCGCCTCCTCTGGCAAAGACAGGGTGGCGGCCAGCCAGCGGCTGAGATCTGCCGGATAGTCAGGCCGGACCTGCTGATAAAGCTCGGCCGCTGCACTAAACCCCTGTTGCGCTGCAGGATGTAATGATTGTGTCATATTTTGCGCTTTTTAATCTTTTTCATCGTTATAAAATAGCATATTCACTTTTTCGGTCGCATTCATTGACTGAATTGTTGCCGAAGGGTTCGATTAACCAGCACGGGAAAGTTATGGATAAGCAGATTGTTTTTGAAGATGAGCATATACGTGCGGTTTTTATGCCGGGATCATCTTCAGAATTGATTTTTTCATTTGGAGATTTGATTACCCGTGCGAAGGGCTTGAGCATCAATGCCGAGAAATCCTTGGCAAAATTTGAATTTAATGTACTCGGTATTATGCCTAAGCATAAATCCTGGTTTCCACAAGGTTCCATGTGGAACATGTTGCAGGCTATTGCCGAGCTGATTGCACCTTTCCAGCAGAGGATCGCCTATGGCGGCTCGATGGGCGGCTATGCGGCAATCAAATATTCCAATGCCTTAGATGTACAGCGCGTGGTGGCCATGGTGCCACAATATTCGATTGATCCTCAAGATGTCGAAGATCGCCGTTATAACATGTTCTATCAGCCAGAGCTTAATCAGGGC
The DNA here is from genome assembly GCF_024129495.1 of Acinetobacter sp. S4400-12. Classification (NCBI taxonomy): domain Bacteria; kingdom Pseudomonadati; phylum Pseudomonadota; class Gammaproteobacteria; order Moraxellales; family Moraxellaceae; genus Acinetobacter; species Acinetobacter sp. S4400-12. The sequence goes on from NZ_JAMXYB010000002.1 coordinate 9,852, forward strand.
ATGCGGATTGAAGTAGAAGATGTCAGTGCAGCGCGTGAATATATTATTATCTACGATCCTTATTGCGCCGAAGACCGTGCCCATTATCTGAAATTGCAGGCGGTCATTCCACAGCACCATGTCTTGCATTTGCCTTTTACCGGCCATGATGCCATCGCTGTGCTGGCCAGTTCCGAGTTGCTCTATGACTTTCTGGTACGGGATTATGATGCCAGCTATTTTTACCAGAAAATGCGCAAGGTCAAGAAAAACAGCAAGTTCTATTATCGTAAGGTGATCGAAAATATCCTGCCGCGCCATCGTCAGGCCCTGGGACGCATTTTAAAAAATAACGATCTGCTGCTGGATACCCAGTTTTTTGATGCGGCCCAGAAACAGGTCATTTTGCGGGAATTACTCAGCAATAAACAGGTAGATCAGCAGGATCTGCTGAAACTGGGGATTCATTTGAATCTGCCGCAGGAAAACCGTCAGCTATTGCTAGATGCCTATGGTCATGGGCTGGTGTTTAATGTGATCAGCAATAAAATTGAGAGCTATGCGGATGACGCGATTGCGCTGAACCATAAATTCCTGATTCCGATTTATGCCAAAGGCAACGGCTTGTTAACGATTAGCCTGAATGATGAGCGCTATCTGGTGGTGATGAATGACCGGCATATCATGAAACTGGTCAAGGAACAGGATACGCTCAGTCTGGGCATGCATCCAATTTTAATGAAGCGCTATGAAGACTTTTATATCTTCAGCTATAAACAGCTCAATCTGAGTACCAATGAATATGGCGCAGCCAGCTTTGTCGATTCAAGTGACAAGAATGTGCAGTTTGTGACTAAAAATGAGCTGGATTAACCAAAAAAAGTTAATCTAAAACAAATATTTGACATAAAGCTAAGGTGGCTTAAGATGTATTTAGGTGGCAGGCTAGGGGGGCTTGTCACTCCCGAAGCTGAAAACAGAAAGAGGGGATACAGAATGCAGTCTATGCCGATGAAGATTGGTTTGATCCTGACTGTGATGCTGCCAAATCTGGCCTATGCAGAAAGTGTGCATCCTAAAGTTATTTTATTCAGTGCATCTATTATTTTTGTGATTATTCTGGCGATTTATGTGATGTGCAAAATGCGGACTTCCTTGCGTAATTATATCGATAAGCCGCTCGACTAAAAAAACAGGCAGTGAAACGCCAGCACTAACTTGCTTTGTATGCCAATAGCGGTTAAGTCATGAGGTTATTGTCGAACAGGAACAAGGGAATTTATATGAACGGCGTTTTTCTGGACTATACATCCTTAGACAAGCAAGATCTGGATATGCAGGCTCTTCGGGCCGCTTTTGATGCACTGACCCTTTATCCGCTGACTTCTGCCGATGTGCTGCTGGAACGTGTGGCCGATGCCGAAGTGATCATCACCAATAAGGTGGTCATCAATGCCGAGACGATCCGGCAGTGTCCCCAGCTTAAACTCATTCTGATTTCAGCCACTGGCACCAATAATGTTGATCTGGCTGAGGCCAGGGCACGCGGTATTGTGGTATGTAACTGTCAGGCGTATGGAACCTCGGCTGTGGCACAGCATACCTTAATGTTGATGCTGAATCTGGCCACTTCATTTTTAAGCTATCAGCGTGCGATACAGCAGGGAGAATGGCAAAAATCTACCCAGTTCTGTTTGCTGGATGCACCGATTGTTGAGCTGGCTGGAAAAACGCTTGGAATTGTAGGTTATGGTGAATTGGGCCAGGCGGTCGCCCGACTGGCCGAAGCCTTTGGCATGCAGATCCGGATTGCTGCCTTGCCTGGCCGTCCTGCGGACGAATCGCGTATTCCATTTGCAGCGCTTTTGCCACAGGTAGATTTCCTCAGTCTGCATTGCCCGCTCACTGAAGATACCCGACATTTAATCAGTCATGCTGAGCTGGATGCGATGAAGCCCAGTGCATTTTTGCTGAACTGTGCGCGCGGCGGCATTGTCGACGAACAGGCACTGGCACAGGCCTTGCGTGAAGGCAAGATTGCAGGTGCAGCGACCGATGTGCTCTCGGTTGAACCGCCTAAAGAGGGCAATGTCCTGCTTGATGCTTCAATTCCGAACCTGATTGTGACGCCACATAATGCCTGGGGCAGTGTGGATGCACGTCAGCGAATCGTGGACCAGTTGCTGGAAAATGTCGAAGCCTTTAAACAGGGCCAGCCGATTCGGCAGGTGAATTGATTCTCGCCACTTGCGTGCAGCTAAAATTTTCCTGCTACACAAGATGTAAAAAGCCCATGAGGGGCTTTTTTTATAGATCAGTCACCGCATAACTGGTGGCTGCGCCTGCCTGCGGTTGAGCTTGTGGCATAGTTGGACTTTCGGTCACTGTTGACGACTGGCTTAAAGGTTGCTGTTGAATGGGTGCAGGCTGTTGAGGATTGCCACCCCACACCTCTTTAGTTTGCTGAATTTTTTGATTGGCCTGTTGAGCAGCCTGCTGGGCGCCCTGATCTACTTTTTGTACCGTATCAGAGGTTACACTCTTGGTATTGTCCCAGGCACGATCGACCCCCGGCTTAATTTTGGCAATACCTTTTTCAGTCACTTCACCTACTTTTTCGGCAGTATGGATTACGCCTTCCTGCGCCTTGTAGGCAAACACATGCAACAGGTTTGGATTTTCACCATAGGGTTTAACCGGTTTAGCGGGCTGAGTCGTGGTCTGTGCAAATGCCGGTATAGACAGCATTAAAGCTGCGCTTAAAAGAAGAGGAGTTTTGATATTCATTATGGAGCGACCTCGAATTTGTCTAAGAATGGTCTGAGTTTGTTTTTAGTGTAGCGGATGAAGGGTTGAAAACAATGAATATCCTGTGAAGAAAAAGATATTAAAATAGAGAGATTCAAAGCATTGTCATTTTTATAATGAAGAAAAAAGAGGAAGAAATAATTTTAAATTTTAGGCGGCTTAAAGAAATAGCCCTATTTTTTATCAAAATAGGGCCATCCATTTAGTCACATTGGCTCAGGGCATCTTTCGCGAAATGTTCTCTTAAGGTGACAAAGTTCTTTTGTACACCTGCGTCATGCAGATTAAATTTTTGCGCGGTGCTGGTGCCGTCGCGCTGGAAAGTTGCCGAACCGGCATCCATCAAGGTCATGCCTTTAAATGACCATTGTTCAATAATGCGGTTATTTTCAATATCGCCTGTAAATTCAATCACGCATTTATCGAGGAATTTGGTCAGTTTTGCCTGGTTATTGGTGGTTTCAGGAGATACGTCGAGGTTTTGTACTTCCTGTAAGACGCCAACTTCAAGCTGCGGAACTTTGGGTGCAGATGTACACGCTGTAAGAGCAATACTCGCAAGACCCGTCAAAATAAGAGCTTTAAATTTCATATGATTCTTTCTTGTTGAGTGTTGTTAGGGTGAGTATAGGGAATATATAGGGATATGCCTATAGTGGGTGAAATTTTAGAATCCAAAGATATTTAATTTTTAAATGAAAAATTACTTATTAAGTAAAGAAAAAAGGTCGTAGGTTTTTGTTACTATTAGATTAACAGGAATAAAAAAGAGATTGTTATGTACTTAAGAAATATTCATATTAGAAATATTGGACCACTTGAAAAACTAGATTTAGAGTTAGAATTACGAGAGGATTTAAATCCAAAGCACGTAATTTTAGTTGGAAAAAATGGTTCAGGTAAAACATATACACTCTCATACATTGCGGATTCATTTTTTGAACTAGCTAAAAGTGAATATCAGGACGCTGTAAAGGCTCAGACTAGTACATTTTCTCCATATTTTAAAATTGTTTCGGGTAATGATATAAATACAAATACAGTTAACCAAAGTGCTGCTGCATATTTAAGATATCAAGATGATCAGAATAATACAGAAATACATTACTGTGAAAAAATAGGTCAAACAGATTCTGCACGTGATCTGCTAAATCTATATTCTAATAAAATAACTTTTAATGAAGGAAAAAGAGGGAACGATAAGAAGGTTTTTGCTCAAACTAAAGATATAAAAAGCTTGTTCTCTAATACTATTGTTTTCTTCCCAAGTTTTAGAAAGGTTGTTCCTCATTGGTTAAACTTAAAAGCCCCAACTGAAGAATTATTTGATATAGAAACAAAATATGGGGGTAATCTGAATAAGGAAATAATGTGTATAGATACATTTCAAAAAAACATCCAGTGGATGTTAGATGTCATTTTGGATTCTGCTATTTTACCTGCAGAGTTAGATTGTCTAGTAGGAGATGGTGAGAGAGACCAAACCATACGAAATAAACATGCTATTAATAATTCATATAGAAATATAAATAAAGTTTTTCAAACAATTTTAGATAATCATGAACTATATTTAAAAACGGGTTGGCGAAATCAAGCTAAGTCTAGATTGTCTTTACATAGTAAAGGAAAGGTTGTTATTCCAACTTTAGAGCAACTTTCAACAGGTCAGTTAATTTTACTTAATTTATTTATCACGATTATTCGCCATGCTGATTATAAAAATATAAACAACAGTATTCGTTTAGATAATATTGAAGGAATTGTTGTTGTTGATGAAATAGATGCACATCTTCATAGTAAACATCAAAGTGAGATTTTACCAAAGCTAATAAAGCTTTTTCCTAAAGTGCAATTTATTGTTACTTCCCATTCGCCATTGTTTGTATTAGGAATGGAAAAAGAATTTGGTGCAGAAAATATTCAATTAATTGATTTACCATCAGGAATGAATATTACTTCTGAAAGGTTTAGCGAGTTTGAGGAATCATTTGATTTTTATAAGAACACTTCTAAATTTGAAGAAGAATTACATCAAAAAATTAAAGAAACACAAAAACCATTAATTCTAGTTGAAGGTAAAACTGATATTAAATTTCTAAGAAAAGCTTTTGAATTAAAAGGTAAAGCTGATTGGTTAGAGAATATCGAAATTGATGAAATTGGCATTACTACAGAAGATGGACAAGTTAAATTTGGTGGTGAAAGTAGTTTAGAAAAGGGGTTTGAATTTTTAAAACACAATTTAAATGCAATCAGTAGAAGAATATTATTTTTATATGATTGTGATACTAAAGCGCAGAAGCAAAAAATTGGAAGTGTTTTGAAGGAAAAAGTACCTTTTAATGGATGCAATAATAAAATCAAAAAGGGTTCTGAAAACCTTCTAAGTGAAGAACTTTTTACAGAAGAGTTTTATACAAAAATAGAGAAAATAGATGACTATGGGGCTCCATCAATAATCCAAAAATTTGAAAAAAATAAGTTTTGTGATCATGTATGTGAGAATGTTAATGATCCAATTAAATTTGATAAATTTGAAGAATTGGTGTTTCCTATTATTGAAGAATTTTTGGCACTTTAATAAAAAAACCCGCTCTAAAGCGGGTTTTTTATAGCTTAGAACTTAGTGCTGTAACACCGAAATATCAGCCACCTTGGTAAACAGATCACGTAGCTGAGCAAGTAGACGTAAACGGTTTGCTTTTAGCTCAGCATCATCCGCCATGACCATGACACCGTCAAAGAATGCATCGACTGGCGCACGCAGGGCAGCCAATGCAGACAACGCAGCCGTGTAATCCTTAGAAGCAAACAGCGGCTCAACCACTGGTGTGATTTTCGCAAGTTCAGCGAATAATGCTTTTTCAGCATCTTCAACCAGGTTTGCTTCAACCACAGCACCTTCAGGTGCAGCTTCTTTGGCAAGAATATTCGCAACACGTTTGTTGGCAGCAGCTAGAGCAGCAGCTTCAGGCAATGTACGGAAGTGATTAACCGCATTGACACGCTTGTCAAAATCCAGCGGGGATTTTGGTGTCAACGCCTGAACCGCTTGAATCACATCAACAGCAACGCCTTTGTCTTCATATTTGGCACGGTAACGACCTTCCAGGAAGGCAACAGCATCGGCTAGAGTCTTCGCCGGATCTTTCAGTACATCGCCGTAGGCAGCCAAAGCCAGTTTGATCAGTTCTTCAATTGAAACATCCAGCTCGTTTTCAGTCACCAGACGCAGGATACCAATCGCAGAACGACGCAGTGCAAACGGGTCTTTAGAGCCAGTCGGTGCCTGACCAATACCGAAAATCCCCGTCAAGGTATCTAAACGATCCGCCAGGGCAATCGTCGTACCGGTTTTGGTTTTCGGTAAAACGTCACCTGCAAATTTAGGTAAATATTGTTCACCTAAAGCTTCTGCAACTTCATCATTTTCGCTTTCAAGACGTGCGTAGTAAGTACCCGCAATCCCTTGAAGTTCAGGGAATTCGCCCACCAGCTCAGAGGTCAAATCGCATTTTGCCAGCAGAGCGGCTTTTTCAGCATCAGCAGCATTTGCACCGGTAATGGGCGCCAGTGCAACAGCCAGTTTAGCGATACGTTCAGACTTGTTCCAAAGCGTCCCCAATTCTATCTGGAAGATCATATTGGCCAGTTTCTCTTTACGAGAAGCCAGTGGCTGCTTCTGATCTTGCAGGAAGAAGAATTCAGCATCAGATAGACGCGGACGAACAACTTTCTCGTTACCTTCAATAATCTGGGCCGGATCTTTAGATTTGATATTCGATACAGTAATGAAGTAAGGCTGTAATTTATTTTCAGCATTTACCAGACAGAAGTACTTCTGGTTGTCCTGCATGGTGGTGATCAGCGCTTCTTGCGGCACGGTCAGGAAGCGCTCTTCAAAGCTGGCACGTAAAGCCACCGGCCATTCAACCAGCGCAGTCACTTCATCACGAAGGTCGCTTGGTACAATTGCAATCGCATTCACTTCATCCGCCAGTGCTTTGACTTGCTGGTCGATGATGGCTTGGCGCTCTTCAAAAGACGCCACAACGTAAGCTGCTTTTAACTTCGGAAGATATTCTTCCGCATGGGCCAGAGTAATCGCTTCAGGCGCATGGAAACGGTGACCATAGCTCAGGTTACCGGCTTGGTGGTCCTGAATAGTCGCTTCAATCACTTGATCATCTTTGAGCAATACCACCCATTTCACTGGACGTACAAACTCGGTACGGCTTGCCGCAGAGCGCATGCGTTTAGCGATAGGTAAGTTGTCCAGCGCATTTTGTAGAATTTGCGGTAATAGTGCATCCAGGCTTTGACCTTTGACATCTTTGTAGTAGCACACTTTTTCAACTTTACCAGCCTGAAAAGTAGAGACCTGATCAACGCTAATCCCTTGACCACGCATAAAGCCTTCTAGGGCTTTCGTCGGTTTGCCTTCTGCATCATACGCCGCTTGTACAGCAGGACCATCAAAACGTTTTTGCGTATCGGCTTGCGCAGCGTCAACATTGACAATTTTTAAAGCCAGACGACGGGGCGCTGCGTATGCTTCGATAGAATCAAAAGCCAGTCCAGCATCGTTTAAGCCTTTTACGGTTTCTGCTTGCAGCGCATCACGTAATTTTTTCAGGCTTTTGGGTGGAAGTTCTTCACAGCCAAGTTCAAATAAAATGGTATGTTTAGACATTATTTGTTCTCCGCTGATTTTTCTGCTTGGGCTGCTTCTGCTTCCACTTGGGCTTTTAATTGTGCCAAGACTTCATCACGCAGATGCGGTTCAGCCATTGGGAAGCCCAGTTTGGCACGTGCAGCAACATAACTTTGTGCGATAGAACGTGCAAGCGTGCGTACACGTAAAATATAGCGCTGACGCTCAGTCACCGAGATTGCGCCGCGTGCATCGAGCAAGTTAAAGCAATGAGATGCCTTGATGACTTGTTCATAAGCAGGCAATGGTAGTTCAGCTTCAATCAGGCGCGATGCTTCAGCTTCATAAAAGTCGAACAGATCGAGCATCTTCTCGATCGGGGCATATTCAAAGTTATAAGTCGATTGCTCTACTTCATTTTGATGGAATACATCGCCATAAGTCACTGTACCGAACTGGCCTTTGGTCCAGACCAGGTCGTAAACCGAATCTACTCCTTGTAAATACATGGCCAGACGTTCCAGACCATAGGTGATTTCACCAGTAACCGGGTAGCATTCAACACCACCGACTTGCTGGAAGTACGTGAACTGCGTCACTTCCATACCGTTGAGCCAAACTTCCCAGCCTAAGCCCCATGCGCCCAGTGTCGGCGATTCCCAGTTGTCTTCCACGAAACGGATGTCGTGTACCAAAGGATCAATACCAATCGCTTTTAAAGAATCCAGATAAAGCTGCTGGATGTTGTCCGGGTTGGGTTTTAGTACCACCTGGAACTGGTAGTAGTGTTGCAAACGGTTCGGGTTTTCACCATAACGGCCATCTTTGGGACGGCGTGAAGGCTGTACATAGGCCGCGTTCCAGGTTTCAGGACCCAGCGCACGCAGGAAGGTTGCAGTGTGGAATGTCCCTGCACCCATTTCCATGTCGTAAGGTTGTAACACGACGCAGCCTTGCTCCGCCCAGTAGTTTTGTAAGGCAAGAATTAAGCCTTGGAAAGTATCAATATGCGATATGGCGCGACTCATGGTCATCCACTTAAAATTAGAGAAAAATTGTGCTCAATTATAAGGACTTTGCCGGAGTGTGGCAAAGGTTTAAGCTCTGATCCCTGTTTTTAAATCTTTTATGCGCTGCCTGATTTCAAATGCACAGTTGGGATGGTTTTTTAGCCAAATCGCTAAACATCCAGGTAAAATCCAACAGCGTTTTATCATCAAAAGGTTCTAAAAAGATATTAATTTTTGGTTCATACATTAAGCTAAATCTTTGTGTAAATCTCAGTACAAGACAATGAAAATTCTGTAATTCTACATGAGTGATCGTGATTGACTCTTTGAACCTGTCCTCCATTCCCACTATGACGAGTAGCTGTTCTTCAGCCTTTATCTGACAAAAACGCATAATTTTTTCAGTGAGATCCGGCACAGGCAGGCAGATAGTGAGGTCTTTTACTTGAGCTAAAAGATGGATCACTTCAGCTTGAGATAATAGTTGCTGAGTGGAATAGAAAAGAATGGTGAAACTTTTTAAGCGTTAATTGTATTTGATATGATTTTAAGTTACTGATATTTATTGATTTTATTTTAAGCATTGTGGTATCAGTAAAAAAATCAATTTAGAAAAGATATAAAATGAATACATCTTCAATAACACTTGGTTTTATAATACGCAAAATTTGTAAAAAAATCAGACCAGGCAAAGCGTGTTTCACTCAAATCTCGAATGGCTTAATACCTTAAAACCCAATTTTAAAGTTCTTCCTTTTAAAGATCGTTTGTTATGTGGAATCGGTGCATTGCTGGGTCTTGGAGTATCCTCCCTGCTGAGTTACTGGATACTGGGAGACTTTGAGGCTTGGTATATTGCTCCGATGGGTGCGTCTTCGGTCCTACTTTTTGCTGTTCCAGCCAGTCCCCTGGCACAGCCCTGGAACATTATGGTGGGAAATACCATTGCTGCGGTGATCGGTGTGACCTGTGCCTTGTATATTGCCAATCCGACCGAAGCCTTTAGTCTGGCAGTGGCTCTAGCAATTATCCTGATGATGACCACGGATTCCCTGCATCCACCCAGTGGTGCGGTGGCTATTACGGCAGTACTGGGCGGTAGTGCGGTACATGAATTGGGCTATGCCTTTGTTTTTTACCCGGTACTGCTCAATTCGGTCTTGTTGATGGTGATTGCAATTATTTTTAACCGGATGATTGGCAAGCGTTATCCACAGCAACAGGCCCAGCTGAATACTCGTTCCAAAGACCCAACGCCGACCCAGAAAGTGACGATTCGGCCGCAAGATATTCAGGACGTGCTGGACCATCAGACCGAGCTGCTGGACATTAGTGAATATGATTTGCAAAAGATTATTTTAGAGGCACAAGACCTGGCCAATGCGCGTGCAGTCACCCAGTTCAGCTGTCAGGATATTATGACCAAGGACGTGGTCACATTGCATGAAACAGATAATATTCAGCATGCTCTGGACAAGTTTAAGCAGATGAACCTGATGAGCCTGCCAGTGGTCAATGCCAATGAAAAACTGGTCGGAACCCTGGCGATGTATGAGGTGGTGGAATGGTTGAAGCATGCCGGTGATCTTCGCAGCAGCTGGGAACATCCGGTCAAACACATTATGACCCGTAAGGTGGTGACAGTGCAGCCCTTGCAACCGATTCAGGATCTGGTGCCTTATTTTGTTGAACGTTCTTTTAATTATATTCCAGTGGTAAGTGAGCAGCAGCTGGTGGGGATTATTAGCCGGGCCGATATTATTGCCGCCTTAAATCAGGAACTGAACCATTTTAAAATGAAAGCTTAGACACTCAATTGTCTATAGCAGGGATGAGGCCTGTATTTTATTGAGTCTGCTTATCAGCCAGTTTTATAGAATTTGAGAGAAAAAAACAGGGCTTCTCTTTTTGCAGACTAGAACAATTTGGAGACGTCCATAAAAAAGCACACCGGAGTGTGCTTTGGTCTATATTTGAAAAGATAAATTAAATAAAGAACCAGTAAATAAATAGGGAAATCAGGAAAATACACATGATGTTCAGGACAAAGCCTACTTTCATCATTTCACTTTGCTGAATATGACCAGTACCAAACACAATCGCATTTGGCGGCGTTGCCACAGGTAGCATGAAGGCACAGGAAGCACCGATACCAATTACAATCACCAGAATTTCTTTAGGCATACCCATTTGGGCAGCAATGGCGGCAAAGACCGGAACCAGAAGTGCGGCAGAGGCTGTATTACTGGTAAATTCGGTCAGGAAAATAATGAAGGTTGCTACCACGAAAATAATCAGTAGTGGAGAGGCATCCCCAAAGGCATTGGCCAGAGTCTGACCCAGCACCAGTGAACTGCCTGAATCTTTCAGAACGGCACTTAATGTTAGGCCACCACCGAACAGATAGAGCACGCCCCAGTCGGTATTTTCTGAAATCTGTTTCCATGTCGCGGTGCCCAGAATGACCACCATACAAGCTGCTAAAATGGCAATCCAGGTATCGGGCTGGCTGATCCCGAAATTTTCCGTCAGCTTCTTGCTGAAAATCCAGGCGGTTGCAGTACATAGGAACAGAATCATGGTGGCGATACGGGTGCCGGTCCAGGGAATATCTTCAGTGATAAACTGGACCTTATGATTCAGTTTGGGACGCAGCACCAGATACAGACTGACCAGCATGGCAGGTAGGATAATCAGCATCATCGGTAAACCGATTTTCATCCAGTCGGCAAAATCATAGTCGAGCGCCTTGGCCGCAATCGCATTGGGCGGTGAGCCAACCATGGTGCCAAGACCGCCGATACTGGCGGAATAGGCAATCCCGAGCATAATAAAAACAAAGGTTTTGCGTTCATGCTGCACATCCAGATGTGCAAGTAAGCCCAGTGCCAGCGGTAACATCATTGCTGCGGTGGCAGTATTGGAAATCCACATGGAAAGCAAGGCGGTAACGATAAAAATTGCGAGCACCGAGACGCCAAGATGCCCACCGGAGAGTGAAATAATCCACATAGCAATTTTCTTGTCGAGTTTCTGGATATGCAGCGCCGTTGCCAAAGCAAAACCGCCGAAGAACAGGAAAATTACCGGATCAGCAAACGTGGCCAATGCTGCCTGAGTTGTGATGGGAACCAGTTCCTCACCCGAGGCCATGGGCATGCCCAGCAGTACCGCCAGCACGGGAACCAGTAGTGCAGTAATCGTAATATGTAAGGCTTCGGTCAGCCATAAAATACCAATAAAGATTAATAGGGCTAAGCCCTTATTGGCATTTTCATCATAGGGCAAAATGTTATACAGACCATAGGCAATCAGGGTGGAAAGAATAATCAGAATCCAACCCTTACGGCTTCCTTTGGGCATGACATTGGTCGGGGTGGTTAAATTAACACTCATACAATCTCCTTACTCCACATTTTATTTGAAAGAATTTGTCCTGGTTATTATTGATCTAATGTAATGGATATTGTCCTGAAAAATATACTACTTAATGAGTAGCGCAGAATGTTGTAATAGTGCAGTACTTTGCCAGAGTGCATGCAGGGCAAAGATCAGCAGCAGTCCTAAGACCAGAGATCTAAAATGTTGTGGTGATAGCCGATGGCGAATCTTTCCGCCTATCCAGACGCCGGCCAGCGCAAATGCTGTGATCCAGACTAAAATATACTGCTGTTGGGGATTGAGCTGTAGCAGAAGAGGGAAGAGCACACAGAGCTGCACCAGTTTGCTGACAATAAAATTCAGGTTGCTGACCATCACGACTTCAGGGGTAGAAATCTTGCAGCTCAGCAGATACATCATTAAAAAAGGGGCCATGGCATTGGTGGCCCCGCCAATTGTCCCTGCCAGCAGACCGAACCCGAGCATGCTCCATACAGTGGGGCTGACCTGAAAAGGTTGGTGGCGCAGCTGGTCTAGTACATAAAACAGGATCACTGCGCCGAGCAATAATTTAAGATAGCCCTCATTCAGCCAAAGCAGTAATTTTACACCGAGCAGGCTGCCCAACAGGCTGCTCAGAATCAGTGGCCAGTATTTTTTAAAATGATAAGCGATGCTTGCGAGCATCCCCCGGGAGGGATCGGCTTTGAGTAAGATCAGGTTAAGCAGCAGGCAGGGCAGAATGACCAGAGCGATGGCCAGACTTAAGGAGTATTGTGTCGAGAGTAACGCCGTACTCATCATTGGAAAGCCAAAGCCGCTTAATCCGTGTAACAGCGCGGCAAATGCACAAAGACATAAGATGATCCATTCTGCCTGCGTCATTGAATATCCATTTCTAGAAATACATGACTAAGTTATAGCGAATCTGCGGTAGGGTAAATAGCCAGCTTGAGATCGGCTTTAAAAAATAGAAAGAAAAATCAATAAAAAAACCGCAATAATTTGGGGGAATTATTGCGGTATAAAAGTTCACCACATTCAATCTTGGTGAAAAGTTAAAGGAAAATAAGGGTTATTCTTCCAGCATCAGGTTCTTTTTTGGAATCACCAGCCATAAGACCAGATAAACCAAAATACCCGGAAAGGCCGCGCTCATCACCGATAGCAAAACAAAAATAAGACGTAATAGGGTGACGTTCCAACCAAAACGTTCAGCAATACCGCCCATGACACCTGCAATCATATTGGAGCGGTTCGAGCGATATAAACCAACATTGGTCATACATATCTCCTGAAAAAAATAAGCTTGAATCTTTACAAAATGATTCATGAATTAAAAGATGGAGCTTTTTTGCAAATTTTAAAGCGTATCCTCCCGATTAATTCGTTAAGTAATGTTAATAAAGATTAATTATTTAGGCTCCAGCCTCTAACATAATGAAAAATTCATTGATTTATGTCAAAAATTTATACAACTCTTATAAGCCTTATGGCATATATAGCCCTATTGCGGTGCGTGAAAAGATGAAATCAATTGTGTCAGTTTATGCATTCAATACTTTGAGCCGGCTGGGTCTGGTATTCGCTGGTATAGCGGGGTTGTTGGCCTGTGATCGTCATCAGGTTCAGCCTATGCAGGAAATTGGTGGATCGGAACAGGCCAGTGGGATCAGCATAACGGCGGCCAATACCGTGCCTACAGAGCCGGTGGTCGCCAAGTCCTTGACCCAGATCGCTTCCCAGACCAATTTTCGGGCCGAAACAGCCGGGGAGTCTCAGCCTGTACCTGAATATGCTCAGGATTTTGTAGGACGCTATTGCGCTAAAATTCAGTGTGATGGCCGTTTTGTACCTTGTCTCGAGGGAACAGCTGAATTTATTCTGACTTTATTAGCAGATGGTACAGTGCATCGCAGTATTGTGCAGCATGGTAAAATTTTTATTGATAATTCAAAGAACTCCGATGATGGCAATATCACCTATCGTAAAGATCGCTGGATTGTGAATCCGGAACGTACCGAGCTGATTATCCAGCGTAAAGAAGGTGCCAGCTTTTATTACATTATTAAAAACAGCAATCAGCTGGTGATGAATCTGGAAAAAATTCACAGTGAAAAAGAAACCATCAATCAGGAGTTATTTGAGCGTGGCTATCCGGCACCCTCTAAAGCGTATGTCTTGAGCAAAAAAGATAATTTCCCACCGCAATAAGCGATCAGACCTTGAATAATGTCATGGGCATCGAAGGGTAAAAAACGGATTAGCTTGTTCGAACTTAGAATATACTTATAAAAATTAATAAGATAAGCGTTATACGCTAAACCGGAATAATCGGTTGATCAATAGAAAATTATTCTGGGAAGAAGAATGGTGGGTCGTCCGCGATTCGAACGCGGGACCAACGGATTAAAAGTCCGCTGCTCTACCGACTGAGCTAACGACCCATTCAAGATATTGCTTTAAAAGCGAAAAGAGCTTCGTATCAGAAGCCTTTAAAAGATGGTGGGTCGTCCGCGATTCGAACGCGGGACCAACGGATTAAAAGTCCGCTGCTCTACCGACTGAGCTAACGACCCATCTCTAGGTACATCAAAATAAGTGGTGGGTCGTCCGCGATTCGAACGCGGGACCAACGGATTAAAAGTCCGCTGCTCTACCGACTGAGCTAACGACCCCTGAACCAACACTCAAACTTGGTCTGAATGTGCAGTGCAAGAAAAAGAGATTTCCTCAACACCACTTCCGTTTTGATGGAGCGTATTGTAGCAAGTTATCAACTGAGCGCAAGTAAAAATTAGCAAACTTGTTGATGTTTGTTTATAAATGCAACAAATTCACTCAATCTCTTTAAAAAATACGCTTTGAAACTAAAAACGGTATTGATAGGCTTGAATATTGTTGAATATTTCCTGAGTCAATTCGCAATATTCTGTCGCATTCGGAAGCAAAACCAGCAAGCGTTCATCAGTTTTTTGAGGATCAAACGCCTGTTCTTTAAGCTGGTTTTTCTGGTATTTAAAGGTACCCGTAGTTTCCACTTGCTGCTGGATACGCAAGAACACCGGAATTGCATAAGCAGGCAAGCATTGCTTAAAGATGCTCACCATCTGTTTCAGATCCTGTTCGTTCAGTTCACTGCCTGGCTGCAGGGTAATGGCAGCCATGCCGGCACGGCCATTGGTATTGGGAATTTCCACGCCATAGACCACTGCTTCAACGATCTTGTCATATTCGGTCAGCATGTTTTCGACTTCAGTAGTCGAGACATTTTCGCCTTTCCAGCGGAAAGTGTCACCGAGACGGTCTACAAACTGGGCATGCCGAAAGCCGATATCACGCACCAGATCACCGGTATTGAAATAGGCATCTCCCTTAGTGAAAACGTCGGTCATAATCACGGACTTGTTTTTTTCCGGATCGGTATAGCCATCAAAAGGCGAACGACGGGTAATCTTGCCAATTAACAGGCCAGTTTCACCTTTTTTTACCCGTTTGCAGTGACCCTTGGTATCCCGGACTGGTTCATTTCTCTCTTTATCAAATTCGATAATTGCATAGGGCGTGGGCGAAAAGCCGACCGTATTGTCAAAATTAAACACATTACTAAAGCCGACATTGCCTTCGCTGGAGGCATATAGCTCTAGAACTTCTTTAATCCCAAAACGTGCCTTGAACTTGTCCCAGATATTCGGGCGCATGCCGTTGCCAATCATTTTGGTGACCCGGTGGCCGTGTTCCTGCTCCGAAGGCGGTGCATCCATCAGATAACGGCATAATTCGCCGACATATCCAATTGCGGATGCATCAAATTTTTTGACATCTTTCCAAAATGAGGAAGTCGAGAATTTACGCCGAATGGCCAGTGCGCTGCTTCCTGCAATCACGCCACACCAGCACACGACCATCCCCGTGGCATGATAAAGTGGCAGGGTGCAATACATCACATCCTCTTGATTCAGGTTCAGTACATGACCATAGGTACCATAGGCCAGTGTCCAGCGTCCATTGCTAAAGATAACAGCTTTCGGCAAACCGGTGGTTCCCGAAGTATAAATATAGAACAGACCGTCTTTGCCCTGCACTGAGCCGGTGGTAGACGGGTTGAATTTCGGGAACAGGTCAATTTTTTCTGCTAGATTGACAAAGCCTTCGGGTGCCTGCCCAGCATCTGTTTGTGTATCTTGGTCTGCAAACCAGTGGAAGTGACCCGCAGCAAGAGCCAGTTCATGCCGGATTTCATCAATTGCGACACGGCACTCTTCCCCGGCAATCACAGCAAACGGCTTGACCAGGTTGATGCTATGCGCAAGGACTTTGCCAACCTGTGAGGTATTGAGCAGGGCAATGGTCACGCCAATTTTTGCCAGACCAATAACCGTCGCGATGAGTTCGGGGCGGTTTTCGATTATGACCGCCACCACATCGCCTTTTCGTGCCCCTAAGGAAAGATAGCAATGAGCAATCTGATTGGCCCAGGCATTTAAATGCGCATAGCTATAACGCTGTTCTTCAAACAGTAAGGCGTTTCCGTCCGGATTACGCAGGACCGCTTTCTCAAAAGCCATACCTAGACCGGTTGGGGTATTGGGAGTACGTAAATAAGCCTGTTTTAGTCCATGCAGCAGGTTGGGTATTTTATTTAAAAAAGCTGGAATTTTGGCTGCGACATCTGCAATACCAATCAGATCGGGTTGGTTCATCTGGCTCATGATCTTCCTATTTATTTTTCGTATCCACTACATGTGATTTATATGCAATAAACGCTTAACTCTTATCTTTTAACGTTTAAAGTCTAGTGCAATCAACCTATTCTGACTAAATTTAGCAAAAAAAACCTAGTCACCGAAATGACTAGGTTTTTTTATCTTCCTACAATTGGGCGAATTATGACTCCGTTGCAGGATTTGCTTTTTTAGGTGGACGGCCACGTGGACGGCGTGGACGAGCAGCCTGCTTGTCGGCTTTCTCCGCCTCTGCTGCTTCAGTCGCTGTTTGATCTGCGGCAGGTGAATCCGCAGCTTCAGTGATAGGGGCTTTCTGTTCAGCTTGAGGCTTTTCTTCACGAGCTTCGCTGACTTCGGCCACTTCTACAGCTGCTGGCGTGTCCGTCACTTCTTCAGCTGTTACGGCTTCTTCGGGCACTGACTCGACTGCTGTGTTTTCCGGGACTTCAGCAGTTACGGTCGCACTTGTTGGCGCTTTCGCCACATCGGCCTGAACTGTCTCAGTGCTGGTCACTTCAGCTTGCTCTGCTTTTACTGCCTCAGCCTCTTCAACAGGTGCATCAGCCAGTTTTTTTGCCGACCCGGCCTGAGCTTGCTGCTTCGCCTGCTGTAAGGCTTGCTCTGCTGCAAGTTTAGCTAAACGACGGCGCTCTCGCGGGTCATTGGCTACACGCGCGGTTGGCGTAGGCGCTGGCGGTGTTAAATCCAGAACTGGTGCAGGCTCTGCTTCAGGCTGTGCCTTGGCAACTTCTACATCCCGGGTGACAGGCTTTTTCTCAGGCTCAGGCGCTGCTGCTTTGGCTACAGTCGCATTATATTCCTGCGTAAACTTCAGCAAGGCACGGTTAAAGGTGGGTAATAGACCAAACTGTTCAATCAGCACAGAACAGTCTTCACCATATACATGGCGAATCAGGCTGCCCACCGTAAACTGACCCAGAGTCGGAATTTGCGACGCAGTCAATTGTGGTGTTTTCGCCTGTTGAGATCGACCTTCACGCTGTTGACGACGGCGCTGACGCGGATCATTGCTGGCACGTGGCTTGGTCGACTGAGCTTCAGCTTTGACTTGCGGTTCTTCTGCTTCAGCTGTCTTCACCTCAGCCAACAACTCTTCAGCCGGTGGAGCCTCTACAGGTGCATCAGCTGGCGCAGTCACTTCAGGAGCTGGTGCTGCAACCGGTGCTACTGTGCCGTTTAATGCGACAATTTCACTGCTTGCCTGATCAATATTCACCACCATAGCTGTCGGCATAATGTCCTGACGCGGTGCATCTATCATCTCAACCTGAGGCTGTTTCTGGTTGATAGCTGCTGCTTCAGGCACTACCGGTGTTTCCACTGCTGGTTCATTCAGCACGCTTGGATCGCGGTGACGATTCGGGCGTTCCGGACGTTGCTGGTTGCGGCGGTCACGACGTGGCACACTCTGTTGCTGCTCATTGTTCTGAGCATCATGGCTCTGTGCGGTGTCGTTATGATGCTGACGGCGAGAATGACGTTTATGTTCACGTGCTTCTTGACGTTGCTCTTGACGTGATACCTGAACTACTTCTTCCACCACCTGATGAGAGGTGTTGGCGTGAGATGTCGATACAGGAGAGCTTTCAGACTGAGTGTGTTCACGTGTGTCTTTATGACGGCTAGGGCGCTGCTTTTTATGCGGACGCTGTGATTTTTCTTCACGCTCTACCAGTTTTTCAGTCGGCTCAGGCTCTTGCTTGTGTGCCACGGTAGAAGGCGCAAGATACACATTACTTGATGTTGCTGGTGCCACGCTGGCTACTGGTTGCGCCGGAGCTGCTGCATTGACCCGGCCAAACTGACCACGGCTAACCGCACCGCCATTTACCATTTGCTCAATTGCGGCAGCAGCATTATTTGCTGTACGGGACTGATCTACAGTGGCCGCCTGTTTTTGTACAAACAGGTTTTCTAACCATGCACATGGGCTGCTTGATGCTACAGGAGCTGCTGCCTGAACAGGGGCCTGCTGTGCAACTTGCGGTTGAGCCGGCTGGTTTTGCTGATTACGACGTTTATTGTGATTGCGGCCGTTGTTTTGTTGTGGCTGTGCAGGCGCTGGTGCAGCATGTTGTGCATGCTGTTCTTCTTCTAGATGCCATTCAGAAGACTCATAACCTAACTCTTTCTCACTTGAACGAGTGGCTTCTGTACGCTCATAGCTGGTCGGCGCAAAGCCTTCAGCATTATACGTGATTTCATAATGCGGAGTTTCCAAGTGCGGGTGCGGCAGCACAGTCACCCGTACATTGGAGGTTTGTTCCAGATAAACTAGGCTGTGACGCTTTTCATTCAGCATGAAGGCCGCGATTTCAACCGGAACTTCAACCTGTACTTCACCATGACGTTCACGTAGGGCAATTTCTTCGACTTTACGCATGATCGACAGGGAAAGTGAGCGTAAATCACGTACCATACCTGTGCCATGACAGCGAGGGCAAACATAGCCAGTCGCTTCTTCCAAAGACGGACGTAAACGCTGACGGCTCATTTCCATCAGGCCGAAACGGGATAATTGACCGAACTGGATACGTGCGCGGTCACTTTGGGTCGCTTCGCGCAGTTTGGCTTCGACCATACGCTGGTTGCGGTCTTTGGTCATGTCGATAAAGTCGATCACGACTAAACCGCCAATATCACGTAAACGTAATTGACGTGCGATTTCTTCAGCGGCTTCCAGGTTGGTGTTGAGTGCGGTGTCTTCAACGTCCTGACCACGGGTCGACTTTGCCGAGTTGATGTCAATTGACACCAGGGCTTCAGTCTGGTCAATCACGATTGAACCACCAGACGGAAGTTTGACTTCACGCTCATAAGCGGTCTGAATTTGGCTTTCAACACCGAAATGGGCAAATAAAGGCTCATTTAAGGTATAGGTTTTCAGCTTGTCAATTTGACGCGGCATGACGGCTTTTACAAAATTATAAGCTTCGTTATAGGCCTGCTCTGAGTCAATCAGGATTTCAGCAACATCATCACGTAAATAGTCACGAATGGCACGGGTTACGACACCAGCTTCTTGGTGCACCAGCATTGGGGATGGACCAGAATTGGCTGTGCTCTGGATTTGAGCCCAAAGATCCATCAAGTGTTGCAGATCAAGTTGTAACTCTTCCTGAGAACGGCCAATACCGGCAGTACGAACAATCACACTCATACCACGCGGTACGTTCAGGGAGGCCAGCATTTCTTTAAGTTCTTCACGTACTGCACCTGAAATCTGACGGCTGATACCGCCACCTTTCGGGTTATTTGGCATCAGCACCAGATAACGACCAGCCAGTGAAATAAACGTAGAAAGGGCCGCGCCTTTATTGCCACGTTCTTCTTTTTCCACCTGAACCAGAAGTTCGGTGCCTTCAGTGATCAGTTCGCGGATATTTGACGTTTGGCGAGGATCGGCTTTGTAATAAGAATTGGCGATTTCACGCATCGACAGGAAGCCTTGGCGACCTGCACCGTATTCAACGAATACAGCTTCTAAAGAAGGTTCAACGCGAGTCACGTGACCTTTGTAGATATTAGATTTTTTTTGTTCACGGGTACGGTTTTCTAAGTCGAAATCGTAAAGACGCTGACCAGTGACAAGTGCAACGCGAATTTCCTCGGCATGTGTTGCATTAATCAACATACGTTTCATGGGTGTAACACCTTATAGTGATACACAGCAAAAAATCGCTAGACACGTAGCGAACATCACACATCACGGATCAACGGCCCAGATACTAAATGTAAAGACATTGTGGTCTGAGTCTTTTTTTACCGGCTGCTACCTGTATAGATCAGCTTCGGCTTTGATTCACGTATTGAGGATGACAATACGGCTTCAATCTTTAAATGATTAAAGTCACCTGAACGCTTCACTGGCGGACGAGCGGTGCATTGGATGTGAGTAACTTTCACTGTCACGTTGTTCGAAGATCAACCCTTCTCTGTAGATAGGGGGTCTTGATACGGAATTATCATCGTATCTTTACAAACGGTGCAGATCCAATGCATCAAACACTGTAGCCTGAAGTCGTTTCCAGGGTGCGACTAATCTGATGTGTATCAGTTTACGTTTAAAAACCAACTAGGTTGGCGACATATTTTTTCAGACAAACTGATTTATGTACCTGAGGTACAATTAAACGCAACAGTTTGCTTTGTTTGCCGATATAATAAGCCTTCGGCGTCGGCATAATTCTTTGGGGACCTTCCCGTATCATGTGAGTCTTTAATTGAATAATCAAATTCAGAAAAAAATCTGAAATGCTTCAATTTTTATTCACAAACGATGGTTTCCGTGCGCTGACTATATCAAACCTTGCATCATCTGCCTATGGGCTAAGCTTATGTTTCTTGTGTAAAGCATAATCTAAATGATCATTTTTTATTCAATTTAAGTCAATTTCAGGTCACAGTAACTGTATGAATTCTACGCAACAATGGCAAAGTGTCACTTGGTTTGAAGTGGATGAACACCAGGATGGTCAGCGAATCGATAATTTCCTGTTTAGTCGTCTGAAAGGCGTGCCCAAAAGCCGTATCTATCGCTTGATTCGGGAAGGCCAGGTTCGTGTGAATAAAAAACGGATTAAGGCAGAAACCAAACTTTCGATTGGGGATCAAATTCGTGTAGCACCGATCCGTTATGAGCAGAAAGATGAAACTGCAGCGCCCGTCTCCGACAAGGTCGCTCAAGGTCTGTTGGCCCGTGTGATTTATGAAGATGAAGGCTTAATGGTGGTGAACAAGCCTTCCGGTATTGCCGTACATGGCGGTAGTGGTGTGGCCTATGGCCTGATTGAAGGGTTACGTGCTGCAACCGGTAAAAAATACCTGGAGCTGATTCACCGTATTGACCGGGATACTTCGGGCCTGGTGATGATCTCGAAAAAACGGAGCGTGCTAAAAACCCTGCAAGACCTGCTGCGAGAACATAAAATTCACAAGACCTATGCTGCGGTGGTCAAAGGCCAGGTGAGTCTGGACAAGCAGTTGATTGATGCCCCTTTGTATCGTTATGAGCTGCCAAATGGCGAACGTCGCGTGCGGGTGTCTAAAGAAGGCAAAGAGTCCAAAACCCAGTGGAATGTGCAAGAGCGTTTTATGCATGCCACATTGGTCTATGCCTCTCCGCTGTCGGGGCGTACCCACCAGATCCGTGTGCATGGTTTGAGTATTGGTCATCCTTTGGTGGGGGATGAAAAATATGGTCACGAAACCGAATATAGGGGACCTAAACCACGCCGTTTGTGCTTGCATGCTATGCGTCTGGATATTCCAGGCTATCCGACAGTTGAGGCGCCCTTGCCTGAAGATATGCAAAGTCTGGTGGCGCAGCTCAGAGCGCAGAAGGCGGATAAGCTGGTCACACTTGCCGAAGATGAAGAGTAATCTTTAGCTTTTTAATGAGTCTTCCTGATTTTGCTTTATTTGAGTGAGGAAAATTCCCTTCTTTATTAAAGGTAGAGATGATTCAAGACAATTTCTAAATCAATGAAGGGCGACATGGATGTCGCCGTTACTCTGTGGTACAAGGACGTGCCATCAGAGTAACAAAGGATTTTTGCTACTTTTCATCCTTGAAAAGTAGATAATACCTATACGAAAACAGCTGCTCACTGACATTAATTGTGGTAGTGAATTAAATTTAACTAACCTCTCCCAAACCCTCTCCTAGAAGGAGAGGGCTTAAAGATACTGAATCAAATATTAGGACCTTATATGAACTCACCTGTAAAACTGGTTATTTTTGATTGGGATGGCACCTTATTCGATTCAGTTGGCCAGATTGTGGCAAGTCTCCAGTTTGCAGCCCGGCAGTTTAATCAGCCGCTGACCGATGCCGATGCCAAAAGTATTATCGGTCTGGGTTTGCCTGAAGTTGCCGAGCGTCTGTTTCCGACAGTGCCAGAATTACATAGCGATATTTTACAGGCTTATTCTGAACATTATGTGGCGAACTCTACTGGAGATTGCTGGTTCGCAGGCGTGGCGGAGATGTTGCAAGAGCTGGCAGAGCAGGGCGTAAAACTGGCGGTCGCGACCGGAAAAAGCCGTAAAGGGCTGGATCGGGTCCTAAAGCAAACCGAGAGTGTCGAGCTGTTTGCGGTTACCCGCGCGGCCAGTGAGACCCGCTCCAAACCTGATCCGCTGATGCTGGCTGAGATTCTGTCTGAAACTGGTGTGGCGTCGCATGAGGCGATTATGGTGGGAGATACCTCCTATGACCTGGAGATGGCACAGAAGATTGCGATGCCGAGTGTGGGGGTGAGTTATGGCGTGCATACGCCTGAAACGCTGGCACAGTTTAATCCCTTGACCATCGTGCATGATATTCGCAGCCTGAATAGCTTTTTATTGGCTAAAGTTCAATGGAAAGAAGCGATTTAATCGCTTATCTTGAGATCGGTAAACTTGCAGGCACTCGGTTTGAAAAGAGTGCCTGTAAATGCACTCAACTGCCGGATATGTTCTTATCTTTTAGTCTAAAGCTGCAAACTTGATCAATTTAAGCGTCGAGCAATGTTGATGAATTTGCTGTGAATTTAGTCAAATTTATAACTTAAGTCGCTGTTTTATTTAAAATAATATTGGATTTATTAATAGTTAATAGCTATAGCGAAAAATAAAATAACTATTGGCATTCATCTCTTAATTTTCAGATTCTTAGATTGTATATGTTTATGTCTCGTTCAGGACAGACAATCCCAGCTCATTGTCAGGTCGTTTCCAGCTTGCTGAACGACTTCGTCTGGATGTAGGCATAAACTTCATTTTTGCAGTTTAAGGAAACACTGATGTCGAATTCTGCTGTTGTTGAATCAGTTGCACACGCCCTTCGTCGCGCTGAATTATCACAAACTGCGATCGCACCGATTCGCCCTGAACTTGGTGGTGAAAGTGCGGACGTGGATATTGCCTATGCCGTTCAAGAAATCAATACAGCGCGTGCGTTGTCTGAAGGCCGCCGTCTGGTGGGTCGTAAAATCGGGTTGACATCTAAAGTGGTTCAGACACAACTCGGCGTAGATCAGCCTGACTTTGGCATGTTGTTTGCAGACATGGCCTATGGCGATGGTGAAGCAATTCCTGCCGGTCTGTTGATTCAGCCTAAAGTTGAAGCGGAAATTGCATTGGTGATCAAAGAAGATTTAACCAAAGAAAAACACACCTATGCAGACATTATCAGCGCGACTGATTATGCACTTCCTGCAGTTGAAGTGGTCGATAGCCGTATCGAGAACTGGAAAATCAGCCTGATTGATACTGTGGCAGATAATGCCTCCTCGGCAGCATTTGTTTTGGGTTCACGCCCGGTGAAACTCGACAACCTTGACCTGGTGAACTGCAAGATGGTCATGACTCGCGGTGCTGAAGTGGTCTCACAAGGGGTGGGTAAAGCATGTTTGGCCAATCCTTTAAATGCAGCGGTCTGGCTTGCAGATGAGATGGTACGCCGTGGTCGCCCATTGCTCAAAGGTGACATCATCCTGACTGGTGCTTTAGGCCCAATGGTGGTTGCTCAGCCCGGCGATGAGTTCAAGGTTGAGATTGAAGGCTTTGGTTCAGTAACAGCTGCTTTTGCTGCTGAATAATGGAATATTGAGAGTACATTCATGAAAAAGATTAAATGTGCAATGATCGGTCCCGGCAACATTGGTACGGACTTGCTTTATAAATTACAGCGTAGCGAATGGTTGGAGCCAGTGTGGATGGTGGGCATTGACCCAACGTCTGAAGGTCTGGCACGTGCAGCGAAAATGGGCTTAAAAACCACGGCTGAAGGGGTAGACGGTCTGCTGCCGCATGTTCTGGAAGATGACATCAAAATCGCCTTTGATGCAACGTCTGCATACGTTCACGCTGAAAACAGCCGCAAGCTGAATGAGCTGGGCGTATTGATGATTGATTTGACACCTGCAGCGATTGGTCCGTTCTGTGTGCCGCCTGTAAACTTAGAAGCGTTATTGGCTGCTGGCGAAGTGCCGAACGTAAACATGGTAACGTGTGGTGGTCAGGCAACCATTCCTATGGTTGCTGCAGTTTCTCGTGTTCAACCGGTTGAATATGGTGAGATTATTGCAACCGTATCCACCAAGTCGGTAGGTCCGGGTACACGTAAAAATATTGACGAATTTACCCGTACCACTGCCGGTGCAATCGAAAAAGTCGGTGGTGCAAAACAAGGCAAGGCGATCATTATCATTAACCCGGCTGAACCACCATTGATGATGCGCGATACCGTGCATTGTCTGGTTAAAGGTGAACCGGATCAGGCGGCAATCACTGAATCAGTGCATGCCATGATCAAAGAAGTCCAAAAATATGTACCGGGCTACAAGCTGGTCAATGGTCCTGTGTTTGATGGCAACCGTGTGTCGATCTTCATGGAAGTCGAAGGTCTGGGTGACTTCTTGCCAAAATATGCGGGTAACCTGGACATCATGACTGCGGCGGCTGCACGTACTGCAGAAATGTTTGCTGAACACGTATTTGCAAAAGAACAGGCTTAAGGAGCAACCACATGTCTAAGATTATTGTTCATGATATGACTTTGCGTGATGGTATGCATCCACAGCGCCATCAAACCACTGTCGAGCAGATGATTGCGATTTCAACTGCACTTGATGAGGCGGGCGTACCGTTAATCGAGGTGACACATGGTGACGGGCTGGGTGGCTCATCAGTAAACTATGGTTTTGCTGCGGCAACAGATGAAGAATACCTGTCTGCTGTAGTGCCACGCATGAAGAATGCCAAAGTATCTGCATTGCTTTTGCCGGGTATCGGGACGGTTGACCATCTGAAAATGGCCCATGAGATTGGTGTATCAACCATCCGTGTGGCAACGCACTGTACGGAAGCGGATTGTTCTGAACAGCACATCACGGCTGCGCGTAAGCTGGAGATGGATACTGTAGGCTTCCTGATGCTGGCCCATATGGCAACTCCGGCTCAACTGCTTGAAGAAGCGAAGAAGATGGTGTCGTATGGTGCAAACTGTATCTATGTAACGGATTCTGCAGGTTATATGCTTCCTCAGGATGTAACCGATCGCGTTGCATGCTTGCGTGATGCGCTTGATCCAAGTATTGAACTAGGTTTCCACGGTCACCACAACTTAGGCATGGGCGTGGCAAACACGGTTGCTGCGGTGGATGCCGGTGCAGTGCGTGTCGATTTGGCCTCTGCCGGTTTGGGCGCAGGTGCAGGAAATACACCTCTTGAACTGTTCATTGCCGTTGCCAACCGTATGGGGATGGACACCGGGGTTGACCTGTTTAAAGTACAAGACGTGGCAGAAGATCTGGTAATTCCAATGATGCACAACCCGATCCGTGCAGACCGCGATGCGGCAACACTGGGCTATGCAGGCGTTTACTCATCATTCCTGTTGTTTGCGAAACGTGCGGAAGCCAAATATGGTGTATCTGCACGCGAAATTCTGCTGGAACTGGGCCGCCGTGGCACAGTCGGTGGTCAGGAAGACATGATTGAAGATCTGGCATTGACCATGTCCAAAGCCAAAGAAGCCGAAGCTTAATGTGTTTTTAACTGTTTAGCCTTTAAACCGCTGCGCAGTTATTTTCAGATCAACGTCCGATGTAGGTCATCGGGCGTTTTGTATTTTAAGAAGAGGAGCGCGAAGTAGAAGCGTTACTTGCTTAAATTTAAATTATAGCTAAAGCATATTGGTTTATAGCTGAAGTATATTAATATAATCAATTGCTTAGAAGAATTAATATGGGGATTTAAACTTAAAAGCGCTTAATTTTCTTGTTTTATATTTAAAAAACTAAAATTTTGTTAAAAATAAATGACAGAACAAGGGTTTAGAAAAAACCCCACGAATATCGAGCAAAATATCTTATTGTTTAAAGCTCTTAACCTGAGCGGAGGGCGAGTCAGGAAAAAACAAAAATAGGGTGCATGACTTAAATCTTAATACTCTGGTCGGATTCCGTTTCTGGCCATTGTTCAGCATGATGGCGCCCTAGCTTTATTTGATTATTGGGAATAAGTCATGCGTCGTCAAAATTTATGGATAGCAATGCTGGCTGCAACAGCAACTTTAGGAACCACTGCAACTCAGGCAGATTTTATTGACGACAGTCAGGTCCAGCTCAAATTTAAAAACTTTTACCTAGATCGCCAGATTAAAGACGATTCCGCTAAAAACTGGGGTTCGTGGTCTCAGGGGGTGATGCTGGATGCCAAATCTGGCTATCACGATATTGGTAGCGGTATTCAGGTTGGTGCAGACCTGTTGGTGCAGCATGCCTTTAAGCTGAATGGCCGTGACAGAAATCCAGACTTTATTTTGCCGCATGATGGTAAAGAGTCGAAAGACAATTTTGGTAAAGTCGGTGCCACCTTAAAAGCCAAAGTATCGCAAACTGAATTGAAAGTGGGTGAATTATTGCCAGTTTCTCCAGTTTTGGTGTTTGATCCATCGCGTCAGTTACTTACCACGTTTAGCGGTGCATGGTTAGAATCTAAAGACCTGAAAAATACCAAGTTAACGCTGGTCTATATTGACGGCATTAACAACCGTTATGACAACCAGTTTCGTGACCTCAGCAAATTTGCGCCACCTGCCTATGACAATGGTGCAACATCTGACGGAATGTGGCTTGCAGGATTAGACTATCAATTCACTCAGGAATTGGGTGCAAGCTATTGGTACGCAGATGTACAAGACATCTATCAGCAACATTTTGTAGGTTTAAACCATACTGCTGCTTTAGGTGAAAAAAGCAAACTGACCAGCCATGTACGTTACTTCGATAACTCGGATTCAGGTAACAAACTCTATGGTGAGATTGATAACCAGGCTTTATCAGTAGGTACTAAACTTAATCATGGTGGACATACGATTGGTTTGGGCTATCAGCAAATGCTGGGCGATTCAGCATTCCCGACATTGGGCGGCTGGGTGCCACAGCCTTATCTGGTCAACTGGGGGGTTGCGACTTTTACCAATCCTGATGAAAAATCATTGGGTTTAACCTATGGTTATGATTTCTCTGAACTGGGTGCCAAGGGCTTGAATGCTACCGCCGTGTATATGCTCGGGAAGGATGCAACTTACGGCACCAAAAAAGATCAGGATTCAGACGAGTTGAACCTGATTGTGAATTACACAGTGCCAGAGGGTAAATTAAAAGGCTTAGGCGTCCAGGCCATGTATATCGATGCTGATTTTGATTATAAGTCCGATTTGCAGGAATACCGTGTGGCGACCACCTATACCTATAAATTCTAAGCATTCAGCAGATTTAAACCGGCGATGCAACAGCATCGCCTTTTTAAGCCCTAAAGTCTGAGAAAACTTAAGGAATTAAAATAAAATATTTATATAAAACAGATATTTAAATTATATTTTTTTTGTAGCATACAATCGTAATTTTGTATCAGTTGACTCGGCTGCAGCGGTTAAGATAAGGGTGTAAAAAAGTCATTGTTAATGAGTCAACTTGGCGTTGACCTCTGTTATCAGATGGACACGCAAGCTAAAAACTGTAAGAGGAATCAACATGAGCACTGTTCAAATCCCAGAATACAAAACAGATCCATTTTTTGGTTTAGAAGACAAATGGATTGAAACGGCAGAAGGTGAGTTGACGCACTATCACGAGATTGGTGAAGGTACACCAATTCTGTTCCTGCACGGTTCAGGTACTGGTGTATCGGCGGCGGCAAACTGGTGGTTAAACCTTCCAGCCATTGGTGAGCAGGCACGTTGTATCGCCATTGATACCATTGGTTATGGCCAGACTGTGGTAGCACCTGGTACGGCTTATGGTATTCGTGCCTGGGTTGATCATGCGGTGCGTACTTTAGATGCACTGGGTATTGAAAAAACCTGGTTGGTCGGTAACTCACTGGGTGGCTGGTTGGCTTTCCAGATGGCACTTGACTATCCAGAACGTGTTCTTGGTATTGTTTCTATGGGAACCGGCGGTGCGAAACAAACTGCCGCGTTGAAAGCGCACGCAAATCCGGTGCTTACTGAAGAAGGGATCAAGAAAACCCTTTCTATGTTTGTCGTAAACAAAGACCTGATTACTGATGAACTGGTAAAAGTACGTTTTGCGTCTGCTGCAAATGACTATGCATCAAATCGTTTGATGGATGTGGTGGGTGCACGTGACCGTGACCGTTTTGAATTCCCGCTTGATTTTGAAAAAATGAAAGAGATCACAGTTCCTGTGCTGTTGATCCACGGTACGCAAGACGTGGTGATTCCTGTATCACGGACCTGGGATATTCTGAATATTGTGCCAAATGCCGATGCCCACATTTTCAGTCAGTGCGGCCACTGGTCCCAGGTGGAAAAAGCAGAAGAGTTTAATACCATTATCAAAAACTACCTGCTTGCACATGGCGTAAAATAAGCCCGAGTAAAAATATAAAAAAAGGATGCCAGGCATCCTTTTTTTATGGCTAAACGATTTTATGGGGAGAGCTAAAGCAGTCACCTTTCTCGTGTAGCAAGTTTGATAGATATTTTTAATCTGTTTTAAGTCTAGATTGAGGCTTTTTTAGAAGAAAAAACACTTAAATTTTCATTAGACTTAAGTTGTAAAGCAGATGATTTTTGAGCGGGAGTTCCTCATCTGTAGCCCAGGTTGAGGCTGATTTTGAGGCACCAAAAAGCTGGTCGTTATGAAAAAACCAGAATACAAAGCGGGTTTTAATAAGAAAATAATAAAAGCAAATAGCACAGGTATGTATAGAGCAACCTGTGCTGTCAAAAAAGGGGGAAATTTATTTTTGTTCGTCGCGATTGATATTGAGATAGAACACGTGGGTCAGTAACTCCAGGAACTTGTCCACGGCCATTGAATTTCCAGCTTTGCGGTAACTCACGTATAAATCCAGATAAGGCAGTTCAACGTCAAGCGGACGAATGACCGTATTATTCATGGTCAACGGGGCAATATAGCCCGGTAAAATCGTGCAACCTAAGCCCATGCTAATCGAGTTGATGTTGAACAGGATATTGTCAGCTTTTTGCACAATGTTGAATTCAAGATTGTTGACCTTGGCAAAGTCTAAAATCGCATTGTGCAGGGTCAGTGACTGTTCGGCAGCAGGAATAATAAAGTCTATGCCATTCAACTCTTTAACCGGAATTCGTTCATATTTGGCCAGTGGATGATCTTTAGGCAAAATAAAGATTAGCGGCTCACGCAGGACAAACTGGCTTTCAATTTCGTCGCTATGGAAGTTGTGACGGGTAAAGGTGAGATCTAGATCGCCTTTTTTCAGTAATCTCATTTGCTCTGTATTGTTCAGGCTGAGCAGTTCAATTTTCAGATCCGGGTTTTGGACACGCAGGTTGGGCAGAATGTACGGAAAGATCTTCATTTCGGCCACCGGCACAAAGCCGATGCGCAGCATCTGCTGCTTGGCCTGCGACACCTGACGCGCCATGGCAACGGCTTTGTCGGCCTGAGCCAGGGTCAAGCGGGCCTGTTCTAGAAATACAGCACCTTCTTCTGTCAGCTCGACCTTGCGTTTGGTACGGTACAGCAGTTGTACGCCGACATCTTCTTCCAGATCCTTAATCTGCTGGCTGAGAGAGGGTTGCGCCGTATAAAGTTTGAGTGCTGCCTTACTAAAGTTCAGTTCTTCAGCAACAGTGATAAAGTAGCGAAGGTGTCTTAATTCCATGTCATCAGCCCAAAGAGTAATCCAAAAAATGTCTTACTATAATTTGATAGGAGTATAGTCCATAAACAACTATGTCGTGAAGATGATTTTGTCATTTAGGAACTAAATACCTTAGAGGGGTGGATTGGTGTTTTAATATAAAAATAAGCGTGGTCAATAATTGCTTAAACCTATTAATTAAAACAAAAAAAATATTTCCCCAAAATCCTGCAAAAATCCATTATCCATTCGAGTTGAGTCTATTTATTGTGTGTCCATAGTGGCCACAGGAGAGCTTTTCATGAGTGGAAAAATTGATGTGCGCGAAATCGACGCTTTGGTCGATGCACAAAATGGACGTATCACGCCATCGATCTATACTGATCCTGACATTTACGAATTAGAACTTGAACGTGTCTTCGGTCGTACATGGTTATTTCTATGCCATGAAAGCCAAATTCCTAAGGCTGGTGATTTCTTCAATACCTATATGGGTGAAGATCCAATTATTGTGGCACGCCAAAAAGACGGCTCAATCAAAGCATTTTTAAACCAGTGCCGTCACCGTTCGATGCGGGTCAGCTTCGCAGACTGCGGTAATACCCGTGCATTTACTTGCCCATACCACGGCTGGTCATACGGTATTGATGGTTCACTCAAAGATATCCCGCTTGAAGAACGTGCTTATCCACATGGGGCATGTAAAGAACAATGGGGTCTGGTTGAAGTCAATCGTGTGAAGTCTTACAAAGGCTTAGTCTTCGGTTGCTGGGATGAAACCACACCTGATTTAGAAGAATACATGGGCGACATCGCCTGGTATCTGGATGGTGTGGTAGATCGTCGTCCGGGCGGGACAGAAATCATCGGTGGTGTACACAAATGGGAAATCGACTGTAACTGGAAATTTGCAGCGGAACAGTTTGCTTCTGACCAATACCATGCTTTGTTCTCTCACGCTTCTGCGATTCAAGTTCTGGGGGCAAAACCGGATGATGAATCCTCGAAGAAACTCGGTGCTGCACAAACAGCGCGTCCGGTGTGGGAAACCGCCAAAGACGCGATTCAATATGGTTCACGCGGTCATGGTTCAGGCTTCTTCTTTACTGAAAAGCCGGATGCCAACGTATGGGTGGATGGTGAGGTAGCGAACTATTTCCGTGAAACTTATGAAGAAGTCAAAGAGCGTTTAGGTGAAGTACGTGCGCTGCGTCTTGCAGGTCATAACACCATGTTCCCGACATTGTCTTGGTTAAACGGTACGGCAACACTGCGCGTATGGCACCCACGTGGTCCAAACAAAACTGAAGTTTGGGCATTCTGTATTGCGGATGCTGAAGCGTCGCAGGAAGTAAAAGAAGCTTTTGAACGTTCGGCAACGCGTGCCTTCGGTCCGGCCGGTTTCCTTGAGCAAGATGACTCGGAAAACTGGATCGAAATCCAGAAAGTGCTTCGGGGTTATAAAGCGCGTCAAAACCGCCTGATCATGGAAATGGGTAAAGGCAACGAGAAAGTTCGTGAAGATGATATTCCGGGCATTACCAACTACATTTTCTCAGAAACTGCAGCACGTGGCATGTACCGTCGCTGGGCAGATTTATTGATCCATGAAAAATGGGAAGACGTAGAAAAAGCCGCTGACGAATACGAGAAGGAGCTTGTGAAATGAGTCAAATCAGCTTAGAACTGCATCACCAGATCAGTCAGTTCTTGTACCGCGAAGCAAAATTGCTGGACGACTGGAAGTTCCGCGAATGGCTGGATGTATTGGCAGAAGATATTTCGTATACGCTGCGTACTACACCGAATGCGCAAACCCGTGACCGTCGCCGTTCGATTGAGCCGCCAACCACCTGGGTATTTAACGATTCTAAAGATCTGCTGGAACGCCGCGTTGCCCGTTTGGAAACCGGTATGGCCTGGGCGGAAGAACCTCCTTCACGTACTACACATATGGTGTCTAACATTATTGTGGAGCCGACTGAAGTTGACGGTGAATACGACGTGTATGTCACTTACCTGTTGTACCGCACCCAGAAAGAAAAAGATGTCACCATCTACTGCGGTAAGCGTCACGACAAAATCCGTCAGGTCGATTCCGAGCAAGGCTTCCAGATCTTCAACCGTAAGATCACACTGGACCAGGCGACTTATAACTCACACAACCTGAGCGTGTTCTTCTAATGAATAAGATTTTTGTTTGCCAAGTTGACGAACTGGACGAAGGCGAAGCGTTAAAAGTAGATTGTGGCGTAAACGGTATTGAAGCGCTGGCAGTATTCAATAACGGTGGTGAGTTTTTCGCCATGAACGACCGCTGTTCACATGGTAATGCCTCAATGTCTGAAGGTTATCTGGAAGATGACGGCACGGTGGAATGTCCACTTCATTCAGCGCGTTTCTGTCTAAAAACTGGTACAGCACTTTGCTTGCCAGCAACTGATCCGATTCAGACTTTCCCGGTAATTGTAGAAGATGGTCAGTTATTTGTTGAGATGGCAGGAGAGTAAGCATGGGTTGGCTACAAGGCGAAGTTGCACTGATCACGGGTGGTGGTTCAGGCTTAGGCTGGGCTTTGGTCGAGCGTTTTATTGAGGAAGGTGCACAAGTTGCGGTTCTTCAACGTTCAAAAGCTAAAGTGGATGCATTAAATGAACACTTCGGTGGGAAAGTTCTTGCGATCGAAGGTGATGTAGCCAGCTATGCAGATAACGTTCGTGCAGTTCAAGCAACTGTAGAACGTTTCGGTAAACTCGATTGTTTCGTGGGCAATGCCGGGATCTGGGATCATTATGCCGATATCGTCAATACTTCGGGCGAGCAGCTGGAAAAAGCCTTTGACGAAATCATGGGTATTAATACCAAATCTTTAATCCTGGGAGCGAAGGCTGCGCTGGATGCATTGATCGCTTCTGAAGGTTCTATCATATTTACTTTGTCTAATTCGGCACTGTACTCCGCTGGCGGAGGCCCTGTATATACTGCATCCAAGCATGCCGGTGTCGGGGTGATGAAGGAACTGGCTTATGAGCTTGCGCCTAAAGTACGAGTGAATGCGGTTGCACCCTCAGGTATGAATGTGAATATCAAAGGCGCGGCATCCTTGGGTCAGGATAATCTGGGCCTGCTGGATGCTCGCGACCCTGAGAAAATCGCACGTGGTATGCCACTGAATTTCTTGCCTGAACCGGAAGACATGACCGGTTCATACGTGCTGTTGGCATCGCGTCAAAATAACCGCCCACTGACCGGTGTTCTGATTAATGCAGAATGTGGTCTGGGAATTCGTGGCTTACGCCAGCCACGCGCCGGTTTCTTTGACGAATAAAAATCTAGTCTAGTCGAATGGACTTATCGGCAGCCTGTTCTGGGCTGCCTTCCTTATTCAGGAGTCTCTCATGGCCGTTAAACTCATTTGTGCATCGCACAGTCCGTTAATGGAATTTGCTTCACCGCAGGATCAATCCAAAGAGCAGAAAGTACGTGCTGCTTTTGAACAGTTGTCTGCTGAAGTAAAAGCCTATGATCCCACTCTCATTATCACGTTTGGTCCAGACCATTTTAACGGTTTCTTTTATGACCTGATGCCAAGCTTCTGCGTGGGGATTCGTGCCAAAGCCGCAGGCGACTGGGATTATGGCAAGGACAATGACCACATTGATGTACCGGAAGATCGGGCACTGGCGCTGGTTCGCCGGGTGCTGGATGAAGGGGTCGACGTTGCATACTCCTACCGTATGCAGGCGGACCACGGGGTGACTCAGCCTTTACATTTTCTGTGCGCAGGCAAGCTTGATCGTTATCCAACAATTCCGATTTTTATTAATGGCGCTGCAGCACCGATGCCGACCACCAAGCGCACCATCGCTTTGGGCCGTGCAGTCGGCCAGTTTATCAAGTCTTTAAACCTTGAAAATGAGCGCGTACTGGTGCTGGGTACAGGGGGGCTGTCCCATGATCCACCGACACCACAAATGGGTTCAGTACCACCAGAAGTGGAAGAGTTTCTGATCGCCGGCCGTCATCCGACAGTTGAAGCCCGGGAGGCACGTCAGGCAAAAATTATTGCTGTCGGCCAGAAACTCGCAGCAGGGGATACCTCGGTTGCAGTGCCACTCAGTCCGGAATGGGATGTCGCATTACTTGAAAAATTCAAGCAGGCCGACTTCGCTGCACTGGAAGCCATGACTGAAGCTGACATTCGCCGTGATGGGGGCCGTGGCGGTCAGGAAGTCCGTTCCTGGATGGCGGCTTTTGCTGCTTTAAGTGAAATGGGCGAATACGACATGACCACCCACTGCTATGAAGATATCAGTGAATGGATTGCGGGCTTTGGCATCGTATCTGCAGAGTTAAAAGGTTAATGACATGAGCAACATCGAAACCATCGTGATTGTAGGCGCAGGCCAGGCAGGTGCAAGCGCGATTTTAGAACTGCGTGGCAACAAGTTTGAAGGCAACATCATTCTGATTGGTGATGAAATACATCTGCCTTATGAACGTCCACCACTGTCTAAAGACGTGATTCTAAAACCTGAAGAAACCAAAATTGAAATCCTGTCCGAAGAAAAACTGGCAGATTTGGGGGTCGAGCATATCCGCGGCAATGGCGTGGTGAAAATCAATGCTGAAGCGCACACGGTTGAGCTGCAAAATGGTGACGTTGTTGCTTATGACAAGCTTTTGCTGGCCACCGGTGGTGCGGCACGCCGTTTGCCAAACTTCGATGCCTTAGGCAAGCACGTCTACACTTTGCGTAATCTGGAAGATTCACAAGCGCTGGTGCCTGTATTACAGCCGGGTCGCCGTATCATCCTGATCGGTGGTGGCGTGATCGGTCTGGAACTGGCCTCCAGTGCTCGCTTCAAAGACTGCGAAGTGACTGTGATTGAAATGGGTCCAATGGTCATGGGGCGTTCATCTCCACGTATATTGAGCGAGTTTTTATTGGCTCAGCAGCGTCTGGCTGGGGTCAATGTGCGTCTTGAAACCAAGATTGCAGACTGCCGTCTTGAAGGTGAAGAAGTTGTCGTTACTCTTGAAGGTGGTGAAGAGCTGCGTGCTGATGCAGTTGTTTACGGTATCGGGATTGTGCCAAATGCACAGCTGGCGATTGATGCCGGTTTAGCGGTGGATTGTGCGATTCAGGTGAATGAACACTGTCAAACGTCTCATCCTGATATTTATGCTGCCGGCGATGTAGCGACTCAGCTGCGTGACTGCGGCAATCATCGCCGTGTCGAAACCTGGGAAAATGCCAATCTGCAAGCCGGAATTTTTGCCCGTCATGTGATGGGGCTCGAGCAGCCAACCCCTAATCCGGCGTGGTTCTGGACCGATCAGCTCAATATCAACTACCAGTTCGTGGGTGATATGACAGCAAGCGAGTGGGTTGTACGTGGTGAAATGAATGCCGAGCAGGGGGCTGATTCATCATTTGTATTGTTTGGTGTCACAGATGGCATCATCGTCGGTGGCATCACGGTGAATGCGGCCAAAGACATGCGTCATCTGAAAAAACTGATCAGCAAGCAGGCGGCTTTTGAGGCGGATAAATATCTGGATTTAAGCCAGGATTTGCGTAAGCTGGTGAAGTAAGCTGAATGTTTAACAAAGGCAGATCTTGGGGAACTGGGGTCTGCTTTTTTTATGGCTACTTTATTTATTGTTTTGGCATGACCACTATTTATATTGCGACGTTTAATTACTTTGTGCAGTTGTGTCTTACTTTTCAAAGATGAAAAGTAACAAAAATCTTTTGAGCGTTTGAAGATACTTCCTTGTATCCCAAACGCTCGAGCGGCATCCATGCCGCTTGTAATACTGCTAATCGTGGATTTGAACAGAACTTTTGGTTTAATTCTTTTTATTATATTTAATTGAGTCATTTATGAATTCAAATTCATCTTCTATGCTGGTGACGGCAAGTATATATGCGCTTTTGGTGCTGATCTGGGCAGCGACGCCGCTGGCGATTGTCTGGAGTGTGGCAGAGGTGCATCCGATGTGGGTGCTGATTATCCGCTATTTTGGTGCCTCCATCATTGCGCTGCTAGTGCTCAAACTGATGCGCGGTCCATTACCTTTTGACCGTACCTCGATGCAAAGCTATCTGGCCGGAAGCTTGAATTTAATTGGCGCCCAGCTGTTTATTTATCTGGCTGCCAATTATTTAACTTCAGGTCTGATGGCCCTGATTTTTGGGTTCTCACCGCTAATTGCCGGCTTGATCGGGCATGTGATTTTAAAAACCCATCGGCTGGTATGGCTGCAATGGCTGGGAATGGCGGTTGCGGTAGCTGGCCTGAGTTTTGTCTTTGCCGATTCGGCAGATTCAAAAATTAACCCGTGGGGCGTGGTGCTGATGCTGATCAGTATGGTGTCGTATATCAGTTCGATTTTCTGGGTCAAACAGATTAATGCACCGCTAAAACCAATGTCGCAAGCCACCGGTTCATTATTGGTGTCTGCGGCAGGTTCACTGTTGTTAATCCCGTTTATCTGGCAGCATTTTCCCACACAGATGCCAGGTACCCATGCCATGATCGGGTTCCTGTTTACCATGATCATGTCATCAATTGTGGCCATGCTGTGCTATTTCTGGCTGATCCGCCGTCTGGCTGCGTCTACGGTCTCTTTAAGTAATGTAATGACCCCGGTGATTGCACTGGTTCTGGGAGCAACACTCAACAATGAAATAATTAGCAGTCATGCTTTCGCCGGAATTGCGGTGGTGATGTTGGGCATTGTCATGTATTTCTGGAAAGAATGGCGCGAACAGTATTTTTCCAGAACTTAGCGGCACAGCAAACAGGAAGGGCCTCAGCTGTTCTTTTTAGAACTTCAGTGCGCCCAACCGCCCGGATCATCCATCAATCTCACCACGCTACAACAATTTATAAAACAACTGCTGCTTATAAACTGATTAAAATACTGGTACATAAGATCAAGAAAAGCTGAATACAGCTTGTTTAGGACAGTTTCAGGATGTCTGAATCAAATAAAGTTGTGGTCTATGCTGCCCTGTTTGGGAATCTGACGATTGCAGTGGTGAAGTTTATTGCAGCCTATATGACCAACAGTTCAGCAATGCTGAGTGAAGCCATCCATTCCATTGTGGATACTTTAAATGAAATTCTGCTGCTGTATGGCATGAAAACCTCCCAAAAACCGGCAGATGCCCAACATCCTTTTGGCTATGGCCGCGAGTTGTATTTCTGGGCATTTATTGTGGCTCTGATGGTCTTTGCCCTAGGCGCCATCGTTTCCATTTATCAGGGCATACAGCATATTTTACAGCCTGAGGAAATGCAGGACCCTGTCATTAACTATATTGTGCTGGGTATCGCAATTGTATGTGAAGGGTTTTCCTGGTGGGTGGCTTTAAAAGCCTTTCGCAAGCAGAAGGGCAAGCTCGGATATTTTGCCGCATTCCGACGCAGTAAAGATCCCACCACTTTTACCGTATTATTTGAAGATACTGCTGCCTTGACCGGCTTATTGATTGCGCTGGTCGGAATTTTCTTGGCCCATCAACTGAATATTCCCGAGCTGGATGGTGCAGCATCAATTCTGATTGGCGTTGTGCTGGCGATTTCAGCCTGGCTTTTGGCGCAGAAAACCAAAGGTCTGTTACTCGGCGAAGTTGCAGATCCCAAACTGCGGGACCATGTTTTAAAAGTAGCCCAGCAGGATCATGCCGTTCATAGCGCCAACGGTCTGCTGACTGAACAGATGGGCGCGCATCAGGTGATTGTATT
The DNA here is from genome assembly GCF_024129495.1 of Acinetobacter sp. S4400-12. Classification (NCBI taxonomy): domain Bacteria; kingdom Pseudomonadati; phylum Pseudomonadota; class Gammaproteobacteria; order Moraxellales; family Moraxellaceae; genus Acinetobacter; species Acinetobacter sp. S4400-12. The sequence continues at coordinate 47,842 of NZ_JAMXYB010000002.1, forward strand.
TTTAAGCCTGGAATTTAAAGATGATCTGACTTCAGATGAAATTGAACACTGTGTCAATCGGATAGAAGCCCAGATCAAACAGTTACATCCTGAAATTATTGCCCTCTTTGTCAAGCCGCAAACCAAGGCAGTATGGCTGGAACGCACCCGGGGCCGGGTCTAAACACCCCGCTTATCAGGTGAGGCTTCAGCTTAAGTGGATAGCGCCTGTTGTAAAAGGATGGTTTATGCGTTCAAGCCGGCTTTCTTTGAGAGCCAAAAGGCTGCTATATTTGAGCTGGGGTGTACTTCAGGGCAGCATATCGAAAGTCTGTTTAATCCGACCAGTAACTACTCGCAAAGTTTCGAAGCTCTTCCTTTTTTGGTTTTTTTGCTAAAAATAACAAAAACATAAATGAATACCCTGATCAGATTTCATAGTATGCTTAGATACGCAGGTATAGAAGTTGGTATGCTAATAACAAAGATACTTCGCTTGAGCGCCTCAAGTCGATGCTGTCTTGCATATAGCAAATAATAAATAGTGGATGTTTATGCAAGATTTTTTTAAAACTAAAAAGTTTCAGCTTGAGACCGAATCCAGTTGGAAGCATCTCTGGTCCAAGCCGGTATTTGACTATTTGCATTCAGCGCATTTTGATGGTCAACGGTTCAAAAATCTGGAGCCCTCTTCGCTTGAGCAGAGCCGCTTCGACTTGTATAAATGGTTATTTACCAGAAAGTCCAAAACCTGGGAAGTGAACCTGAAACAGGAGCAGGCCGACTTCCTGTCGCGTCCGCGTGCCTTACCGCATCACCGCCCCGATGCTTCTTTGGATGACTGGCAAATCTGGTTTATCGGCCATGCCACGGTCCTGATCCAGATCGGTCCTTATAACTTTCTGACCGATCCGGTCTGGTCAGAATATGCCAGCCCGTTTTCATCCCGCGGTCCACAACGGGTGATTCCTGCCGGGATTGCCCTGGATGAATTGCCTCCGATTGATGCAGTGCTGCTTAGCCATAACCATTATGATCATATGGATCTGGCCACACTCGGCTGGTTGCATCACAATTTTAAGATGCCGATCTATACCGGTCTGGGAAATGCCTGGTATCTGCCTAAAGACTATAATGTGATTGAAATGGACTGGTGGGAAAACAGCTTTTTTCAAAACATCCGGATTGTGTATACACCTGCGCAGCATGCCTCAGGACGCGGCATGCGTGATCAGAACTGTGCCTTATGGGGAGGATTTTCCTTGCTGCATGGTAAAGAACACTGTTTCTTTGCCGGCGACAGTGGCTATTCTTCGCATTTCAAGGAAATCCGCAAACGTCTGGGTGAGCCGCGAATTGCATTACTGCCTATCGGGGCCTATGAGCCGCGCGAGCTGATGCGTTATATCCATATGAACCCGGAAGATGCCTTTCATGCCCATCAGGACCTGCATGCGCGCTGTTCTCTGGCCATTCATTACCGGACCTTCCAGTTGACCGATGAAGACCGTGACCAGCCTGAAAATGTCCTGCAGGATATTATCCAGCATTCTTCCAAGCTGATTAACCCGTTTTACTGTATTCGTGAAGGCAAGCGCATTATTGTCTAGCTGCTGGATGCTGTTCTAGGACAATGAGAAGAATCAGCAGGGCAGGCTTCATGATCGGTGGGCTAAATCCTGCTGTCCGTGTGATAGGGGAGCTAAGCCCCATCAGCCAAAAAACATTCATCTCTCCAGAAAGTTCAAGCTGGAGTTTTCGCATAGTTCCCCCGATTCAGCCACCGTCCAACAATCCTGAGCCAAACCGTACAAAGTAGCTAAAAACTTAAGACTCATCCATCACATCTTCCAGAAAATGGCGCTTATTTTCACTAGAAGGTAGCAGGCAGGTATTGGTTTTTCCAAACCACTGATAACGGTTTAAAGCAACCTGACGATACAGAAAATCGCGTGCAACGCGTGGAATAATATACCCGATATTCATGAATGAAAAAGGCAAGCCGAGTTGCTGCATGACTTTTAGCACAGCAGTTGACTCGGTATAAAGCTGCCCCTCTTTAATGACGAGCAGCGTCGTATACTGCTCCGTTGACATCTGATAATGCTGAAGCAGGGCAGAGCCTAAGGGAGATTGTGCAGAGACCAATTTAAACTGGATTTTTCTGTCATATCGGATTAAAAAACGTGCCCAGCGCGTGCAGATGACACACACGGCATCAAATAAAATAATGTCGTATTCTTGAATGATGTCTTCTATCGTCTTGCGCATGGTTATACTTTTTTTGTAATGGGCTGTTTTCATATTGCATGAGCGACCAACAAAAAACCACCCGAAGGTGGTTTTTTACGCTCTTTACTCAAGTTTTAGAGAAAACTTGGTAAGTTTTTCGCAGGATCACTTTCACGCGCGGCTTGTGCATCGGCCACAGTCATGCCCAATGCTTTGGCGACACCTTCACCGTATGCAGGTTCACATGCATAGCAATTACGGATATGGCGGTATTTGATGAAATCCAGTGCATCCCCCATCGCGCCGGCAGTGTTATTGAACAAGGCCTGTTTTTGTTCATCGTTCATCAAGTTGAACAGGGCTCGTGGCTGGCTGAAATAATCGTTGTCGTCTTGGCGATAATCCCAGAAATCCGCATCACCGGTAATTTTCAGTGGGGGTTCTCTGAACTCTGGTTGTTCCTGCCACTGGCTGAAACTGTTTGGCTCATAATGGGGCAATGAACCATAGTTGCCATCCATACGGCCCTGACCGTCACGGCGGTTCGAATGCACAGGACAACGCGCAGCATTGACCGGAATTTGTGAATGATTCACGCCTACACGGTAGCGCACAGCATCGGCATAGTTCACCAAACGGGCCTGTAACATGCGGTCTGGTGAATAGCTGATCCCGGGAACCAGATTACTTGGCGCAAATGCCGCCTGTTCCACATCCTGGAAATAGTTTTCAGGGTTGCGGTTCAACTCGAACTCACCCACTTCAATCAGTGGATAGTCGCCTTTTGGCCAGACTTTGGTCAGGTCAAATGGATGATAGGGGACTTTTTCTGCCTCTGTTTCCGGCATGATCTGCACGTACATTGTCCATTTCGGGAAATCGCCACGCTCAATGGCATCAAATAGGTCGGTCTGGCTGCTTTCCCGGTCTTTGGCAATCAGCGCTGCTGCTTCCGCATCGGCCAGGTTTTGAATGCCTTGCTGGGTGCGCATGTGGAATTTCACCCAGAAGCGCTCATTTTGGGCATTAATAAAACTATAGGTATGGCTGCCAAAACCGTGCATATGACGATAGCCATCTGGAATGCCGCGGTCTGACATCACAATCGTCACCTGATGCAGGGCTTCAGGCAATAAAGTCCAGAAATCCCAGTTATTGGTGGCACTGCGCTTGTTGGTTTTTGGATCGCGTTTAACCGCTTTGTTTAAATCCGGGAATTTGCGAGGATCACGCAGGAAGAATACCGGGGTATTGTTGCCGACTAAGTCCCAGTTCCCTTCTTCCGTATAGAATTTCAGGGCAAAACCGCGAATATCACGTTCGGCATCAGCTGCGCCACGTTCACCCGCTACGGTAGAAAAACGCGCGAACATCTCGGTTTTTTTACCTACTGCAGAGAAGATCTTGGCACGGGTATAGCGGGTAATGTCATGGGTGACGGTAAAGGTACCGAAAGCGCCCGAACCTTTGGCGTGCATACGACGCTCAGGAATCACTTCACGCACAAAATTTGCCAGTTTTTCATTCAGCCATAAATCTTGGGCAAGCACGGGGCCACGAGCACCAGCTGTCATGCTGTTCTGATTGTCTACAACAGGCGCACCAGCTTCAGTGGTAAGGTGCGTGACAGGACATTTTTTAGAGTCATCGCTCATTGTATATCTCCATTATTATCATCATCATATTTTAAGGACTGCGAGAAGAATCTATGCAGAGTATCACGCTCAATCCAATATGAACCGTTCTGTAAATTGATTTTAAAGTGGCGTTGCTATAGCGATGCGATCTTCAAAAACCGAAAAATTAAAAAATGCAAAAATATCTAGAAGCACAATAACATGAAAGTTGTGGTTATCTTATTGCTCTAAGCGGAGTGTTAGGCTCTGAGATTAATCAGAATTATGCATTTTGACAAATAGAATATTATGTTTGCATTAACCGTTTATTTCGATCATTCAAGTTTTTGTTATTTATTTAAAATTAAATGAATTCACGGGTCTGGCGAGTTGTAGTGGATGGCTCCATTACAGCAGTCTTGGGCTAGGTCATTTGGCATAGATAAGCTATACAGCGCATGCGCCTCGTTGATTTTTGATAAAATTTTTATTTTAAAAACTGCCTATGCTGGGGAGATTTATTGACTATACTGGGATGAAAACCGCCATAAAAATAAAACAGGAATTAGAGCAATGCAGACATGGACGACCCATCAAATTCACAACCAGTTTGATGAAAAGCAGGATTATAATTTATTTGAAACCGATATCGTATTACAGCAAATTTTACAGCGCTATGGCAGCCAAGATCAGGCCACCTTGTCTAAAATGGCACAAATGGCCGGTTCAGCCGAATATTATCAACATGCCGAACTGGCCAATCAACATCCTCCCATCTTGCATGCCTTTGATGCCCGTGGCCGTCGTAAAGATTTCATTGAATTTCATCCCTCCTGGCACAAATGGATGGGCTTGAACCGTCACTTCGACACACATGCCTATCCCTTTAACCACCCGCAATCTCCATCCAGATGGGTGGAGTGGGCGGCTCGATTTTATCTGGCTGGACAGATCGAATGTGGCAACCTGTGCCCCAATTCCATGACGCTGGGCAGTATTCCGCTCATCCAGCGTGAACCTGAGCTATGGGCAAAGCTGGGTGAGCAACTGCTATCGACTGAATATGATGAGCGCGATGTACCGATTGCCCAGAAAAAATCAATTTGGCTAGGCATGGGCATGACCGAGAAGCAAGGTGGTTCAGATGTGCGGGCGAATCAGACCATTGCTGTGCCAATTGCGGAGCCGGGCCGTGGCAAAGCCTATGTGCTGACCGGACATAAATGGTTTTTTTCTGCGCCGATGTGTGATGCACATTTGGTGGTGGCAAAAACCGAGCAGGAAGGATTGGCTTGCTTCTTTGTACCACGCTGGCTGGACGATGGCACAAAAAATAATATTCATGTGCAGCGCTTAAAAGACAAAGTCGGCAATCGCAGTAATTCCAGTTCCGAGGTCGAATTTAATCAGGCCTGGGGCATAATGATTGGTGAAGCCGGGCGTGGGATTCCCACGATTATCGAAATGGCGAATTACACTCGGCTTACCTGTTCGGTGGGCAGTACCGCCATGCTGCGCCAGGCTCTGGTACAATGCCTTGCCTATACCCGTCAGCGTAAGGCTTTTGGCAAGCATTTGGTTGAACAGCCCTTGATGCGCGCCGTGTTGGCAGATTTGGCTTTAGAAACTGAAGCGGCCATGCAACTTAGTTTTCATTTGGCGCATTGTTATGAATCCGATGATGCCTTAGCACTGGCATGGAAACGCATCATGACACCAGCATCTAAATTCTGGATTTGCAAACGGGCTGTCGAGCTGACAGGCGAGGCGATGGAAGTCTTGGGCGGTAATGGTTATGTTGACGATGGTATTATGGCGCGTATCTTTAAAGAAGCCCCGGTAAATACCATCTGGGAAGGTTCAGGCAATGTCATGTGTCTGGATGTACTGCGTGCCATTGCACGTGAACCTGAGTCGATGGAAATGCTGTTTAAAGACTGGGCATCTACCGCTATGCACAATGAAACGCTAAAAACGGAATTGCAGTCTTTATTTAAACTCTTCCAGCAGCCGCCCGAAGAATTACAGTTTATGGGACGCAGTCTGGTTAGCCGTCTGGTGATTTTGGCCCAAGCAGTGTTGCTGACACGTCATGCCCCGGACTATGTAGCCGATGGATTTATTCAAACCCGCTATAGCGGTTTTCATGGCCGTGTGGCGGGAATGATTGAGGCGAAGCAGGTGGATGTGGAACGGGTGTTGGAGCGGGTCTTGGCAGCTTAAGAACCTGTCTTCCATTTTCTGGATGCTGTAATCCGCCCAGCTTGGCTGAATAAAAAAGATTGTACAATGTACAAAAAAGCGTATGATCAGCTTCTCTCAAGCTCATGGAAATGAGCGCCTACATGCAAGAAATAATGCAAGCTGAACGGGCTTGAATTTCAACCCTGTGAACCCATTAATCCTATAGGCAATAACTGAAATCCACAGGATTTGCAGGTTGACTCAACCGAAAACCTGAACCGAGACTAAAGCCCCTCAACTGAAAAAGGACAGCGCGATGGCAAAGAAAAAAGCACTGCCAGAAGTGGTCATTCACAACTTCGTGGCGAAACACATGCATGAGGTCAACAAGAGTCAGGTCTTTGTAGACCGGAAGAAAAATGCAAAACGTGGCTACACCAAGCACAAACAAGGGCGATATCAACAAGATGATCGCCCTTTTTTATTACTGCATTTTTTGGCGGCTGGTGTTTAAGCCCCGACAATCCGGGTGGTTGCTTTCACCATATCCCCCAGACCATGGGTTTTAAAATAATATTCAATCCGGCTTTTCACCACCAGAGGATTATCCATTTTTAAGGCATGTGCCAGCATCTCTTGCGCATCATTCATCGGTACATGACAGATCGCCTTGCGGACCCGCAAAATATTACTGGAACTCATCGACAGGGTATTAAAGCCCATTGCCATCAATAGAATTGCAGAAAGCGGATCTCCTGCCATTTCACCACAAATACTGACCGGCTTTTCATTGCGATGACAGTCTTGAACCAGGCGGTCCAGCGCGCGTAAGACAGCAGGATGCAAATGAGAATAGACATTGGCCACCCGCGGATTATTACGGTCGACTGCCAGCAAGTACTGGGTCAGGTCATTGGAGCCGACCGAAAAAAAGTCCACCAGTTCCGAGAACTCATCAATCTGATATAAGATACTGGGCACTTCCACCATAATACCGATTTTGGGTTTGGTAATTTTGACCTGTTCTTCTTCCTGAACGGCATGATGGTCGCGTTCCAGCAAATATAAGGCTTCTTCGACTTCGCTGACACTGGTCACCATTGGCAGCAGAATATGCAGATTATTCAGCCCGATACTGGCTTTTAGCATGGCGCGGATCTGGGAAGAGAAAATCTCCGGATGATCGAGGGTAAAACGGATGCCGCGCCAGCCCAAGGCTGAATTTTCTTCTTCAATGGAAAAATAAGGCAGATCCTTGTCGGCACCAATATCCAGGGTACGCATGACCACCGGTTTGTTGGCAAAATGGCTCAGCTGCTGGCGGTAAATGGCGCGCTGCTCTTCTTCACCGGGAAAGCGATCTCGCAGCATAAAAGGAATTTCAGAGCGATAAAGGCCAACGCCTTTGGCACCCCGTTGAACGCCACGAACCACATCAATCATCAGGCCGGTATTGACATACAGTTTCACCACAATGCCATCTGGGGTAATGGTATCCTTGGTTTCATACTGCCGCAGGTCTTTGGCAATCAGTTCTTCTTCTTTTTGAATTTCTTTATAACGGGTACGCAGGCGGCGCGGCGGATTGATAAACACCCGGCCCTGATGTGCATCCACAATCATTTCCACATCATCAATGCTACTGATTGGCAGCTCGGTCACCCCGACCACGGTAGGAATACCGAGGGCACGTGCCACAATGACCATATGCGAGTTCATGGCCCCTTCAGAGGTTACAATCGCTGCAATCTTATCGACCGGCAATTCGACCAGAGCAGCCGTCGAAATTTCTTCACCAATCAGGATACTTTCGTCGGTGAGTTCACGGTGGCTGGAATCCGCTTCCTGTAAGCGTGCCAGAATGCGCCGTCCCAGATCTTTCAGATCTGCAACCCGTTCCCGCAAATAGTCATCTTCCATCTGGGCGAACTGGGCCACATGGCTATCAATTACAATACGGACTGCGCCTTGTGCCCAGTTTCCATCACGAATTTCAGCTTTAATTTCAGCCGGCAGGGCATTTTCATCCAGCATGCGCAGGAACACACTAAACAGGGCGCGTTCTTCGGCCATCAGTGCATCCTGCATTTTTTCATCCAGCGCCTGAATTTCTTCACGCACTGAATCTAGGGCATTGTCCAGAAGCTGTAATTCTTCACTAATATCGTCGGCTTCGCGATCTGGTACAGCGGCCAGATCGGCAGGCGGATAGAGAATAACAGCGCGGCCCAGTGCAATTCCGCCAGAGCCGGAGATTCCCTGAAAGGTTTTATAGGCAGGCAGATTGCTGGGCTTGCGAAAGACATCAATATTGCCAACCGCGTGGGCATGTGCAATCACGCCCGACAACTGGGCACAAAGTGTGACCAGAAAAGATTCCGCTGCTTCAGAGAAATCCTGAGGTTCTTTGTTCTGGACCACCAGTACACCCATCACTTTGCGACGGTACATGACCGGCACGCCGAGAAAAGAGTTATAAATCTCTTCTCCGGTTGCAGGCAGGTACATAAAGCGTTCGTGTTTGGAGGCATTATCGAGGTTGACGATTTCCTCACGCTGCCCGACCAGACCCACCAGACCTTCACTGGTATGCAAGGAGACATGGCCGACAGACTCAGAGTTTAGACCCTTAGAAGCCATCAATAGATAACGCTGGTTGCGTTCATCCAGTAGATAGATGGAGCAGACATCCACATGCATGGCGGCAGCCACATGATTGACCATAATCTCGAGAGATTCATGCAAACTGGCCGAGGCATTGATTTCTTGAACAATGCGTCTTAAAGTGTCCAGTTGCATATTTGACATCAGTTCTGCTCCGTCATACTCAGAATTTTAATCGGATACTTATTTATAACAATAGCCAGCCAAAAAATCTGCATATTGATGCGATTTTTTAAGGTTTTTGCTGTGGGAGCTGCTGGCACAACTCGATCATTGCCTTGCGATAAACATCACGTTTAAAATTCACGACCTGGCCCAATGGATACCAATAACTGACCCATTGCCACTGATCAAATTCTGGTGGGTCGGACAGGTTCAACTGAATGTGCTGTACCGGCGCCGTCAATTTGAGTAAAAACCACTTTTGCTTTTGACCGATACATACCGGATCTGAATCCGTACGTATATAGCGGTGTGGCAAACGATAACGCAACCAGCCTTTGGTTTGCGCAACTATTTGGACATGTTCAGGCAGTAAGCCAACTTCTTCTCTCAGCTCACGATAGAGTGCCTGCTCGGGGGTTTCTCCAAATTGGATCCCGCCTTGTGGAAATTGCCATGCATTATGACCAATGCGTTTTGCCCATAAAACCTGTCCAGCATCGTTTGCCAAAATGATCCCGACATTCGGTCGGAAACCTTCAGAGTCGATCATTTGGCTACCTAAAAAATTTGTTTAATTTATGCCTTTGCTTCTGGGGGATGTTTATTTCTTTATCCTGCACACAAAAAGCAAAGTTTAAAAATGTTAAAATTGTTATGATCTTAACGAATTTCTATCGACTAGCGGAGATAGATTTACAAATTTTTTCTTAAATTTCAGTTTTTACGAGTATTTTCATGAAATTGGCACTATTTGATCTCGATCACACCTTGTTAAATACTGATTCAGATCATTCTTGGGGAGAGTTTTTGGTTCATGAAGGCCTGGTCGATCCAGTTCAGCATCGCGCCATAAACGATAAATTTTATGAAGATTATAAAAAAGGCCAGCTGGACCCGATTGCCTATAACGAATTTGTATTCCAGTTTTTAACCCGACATGAGCAGGATTATCTGACCAAATTACATCAATTGTTCATGCAAAAAGTGATTCGCCCGCAAATGCGTCCGGAGGGTTTTAAAGCCATTCAGCGTCATAAGGAGGCCGGCCATGAAATTGTGGGAATCACCGCGACGTCGGACTTTATTACCGCGCCTATTTTCCAGGAGTTTGGTATTAGCGAGATTATTGCCACCAATGCTGAAAGGGTGGAGGGTAAATATACCGGCAAGGTGATTAATATTGCCTGCTATCAGCAAGGCAAGCTGGCACGTCTGGATCAGTGGCTGGCAGGCCGTCAGGTGCAAGAGTCCTGGGCCTATTCTGATTCGATTAATGACCGTTTCCTGCTGGAGTATGCTGACCATGCCATTGCTGTCAATCCGGATGACCGCCTGAAAGCGCTTGCCATTGAGCAGGGCTGGGACATTCAGGACTGGTCAATTTAATTTATTGTAGTGCTACAGCACAACGCCGGTCGTGCTTTTTTATGCCCACTAGGACGAAAGTCGCAGTACTTTTTAGGCTGCGCGTGCCGGAACAAACATGCTATGCTCAGGGACACAAAATAGCCATAACATGATAACAATAGCAAAAGCTGAGGTGCTGAATATGACTCTAGTTCGACCGCGTATGACACATTTATTTGCACAGTTAGGTCTGGATTCAAGTGAAGAAGGAATTGCCAAATTTATTCACGAGCACCAGTTACATAAAGATCTGACCTTACTGGAAGCTCCTTTCTGGAATGAAGCTCAACGTCAGTTTCTGACAGAAAAAATTGCATCGGATGGAGAGTGGGCGATTGTAGTCGACCAGCTCAATGAATCCTTACATGAAACAACCCGCTAAGCCATTTTAAGGGCTTAGAAAGAAAAAAGAGGAAGACCTGGTATCTTCCTCTTTTTTAATTTTTACTAAAAATTCCTGGTCTTGGACTAGATTAATGAGTGCGTTTCCAGATCGTGAGCTGCGCCAGACTGTGCTGATATTTACGTGCAGTTTCACGAATGACAAAGGGCACATCCTGCGGTTCAGCCAGCAGCTCAAAATGTTCATTGAGAAGCGCCGAAATTCCTTCGAATGTGGTCAAAGCTTTTCCATCTTGTAAAAAACCACCCAGCCATTCACTGCGCGCCGTATGGTCTTCTATCCAGGTATAGGGCGAACTCAGCATCAGGATTCCACCAATATTCAGGCGTTTATAAATCTCCTTCAGGAAGGCTTTGGGATGATGCAGGCGGTCCAGCAGATTGGCAGCCAGAATAAAATCATATTCTTTAAAATGCGGTTTCAGATTACAGGCATCGGCCTGGAAGAATTCAACTCTGGATTTGTGCTGCGCCAGTCCTAGTTCCTTTAAGCTAAAGCTTTTATCCTGCATCAGGTCACCTTCGACTGGAATGCGGTAGTGCAGGCGATCTTCCTGAATCAGTTTTACGCCCATCTGGATAAACCGTGCGGAAAAGTCCAGCCCGGTGACCTGATCAAAATCACGTGCCAGTTCAAAGCTGGCACGTCCGGTGGCACAGCCGACATCAAGTGCTTTGTGGCAGGGCGTGGCTTGGAAATAAGGACGTGCCAGATTGACCAGCGTCTGGGCAAAATTGGAAACATTGAAATAATCAGCGCCATACTGGAATTCCAGATATTGCGAGACCAGCTGATCACTTTCATACTGCGACTGGAATTGTGGTAAGGCATACGCGGCTGCCACATAACGAAAACCGGCATGCTGGAAAAAATGCCGTCTAAAGGCATAACGTGAACTGTGTAAGGCCTCATTTCCGGCTGAAATCCAGGAGCCGCCTTTAATCAGGTGATGCTGGCCATCAAAAGTAGGGGAACTAAAATCATCATAAAAAGGATGTACCTGAAAACCTTCAAAAGGATAAATGGCAGTTTCGGTCCATTGCCAGACGTTGCCCTGAACATCATAAAAATCGCCCTGCTGAAACTGATCAACCGGGCAGGAGTTGGGCGCATATTTCAGTTCAATATTGGCCTGTGCCGGACTCGGTAGAGTCGGGTCCAGACCCGACACAGTATAGAGACGATACCATTCATCCTCGCTGGGCAGACGAATCGGCTGGTCGAGCTGCTGCGATTTCCACTGACAGAAAGCTTTGGCTTCATGATAATTTACCTCTACCGGCCAGTCCCAAGGCATGGGAACCTCTTCCAGCATCAGCCGCAGGGACCAGCCAAGTTCAGTCTTGACCCAGAAGGTGGGATGGGTCGCCTGAGAAAATTTTAACCATTGCTGTCCTTCTTCACTCCAGTAATCGGGATATTGATAGCCGTCTGCTTCGACAAACTCTAAGAATTCCTGATTCGACACCAGATATTGCGCCGCCTCAAAGGCTGGAATGTCGGCATGATGATGGCCATATTCATTGTTCCAGCCATAAAAGGGGCTGTGAAAATCTTTATCTAAAATGACCGGTCCAGCAGGGACGGCCAGCAGGCGGTTTTCGGGAGCAATGCCGGTGATCACATTGGCACGCCACAACGGATGATTTTGCACATAGTGTAATTGATGCTGGCGAATCAGCACCGATGAGGTTTCCAGATGAATACGCTCATGCTCAATCGCCATGATGATGGTCCACCAGGGATGTTGCCAGTTCAGGGGAAGCGTTAAGGGTGCATGTTCCAGAATATTCAGGATCAGGGCGCGAACCTGATGCCGGTAATCACGAACGGCCTGCACACTGGGCCAGTCATAATTCTGCTCATCCAGATCATCCCAGCTCATTTCATCGACCCCAATAGCGAAAAGGCTTTCAAAGCGTGGATTCAGGCGTTCCTGGACAAGTTTGGCCAATAATAATTTATTAATGAAAAAAGTCGCCGTATGACCAAAATAAAAAATCAGCGGATGGCGTAAAGAGATGGGTTTACGATAATAGGCTTCATCATTTTTTAGACAGTCAAATAACTGCTCATAGGTATCGAAAGTATTCAGAAAATACTCACGCAAGACTTTGCGCGCGCTGTGCTCATCTTTAAAGTCAAGATGCGGCGTAGGTTTGAGGCTGGGCCTGAGAGACTGCCACAGCTCAGCCTCATCAGTTCTGTCTTGTGCCGTAGCAGATAAGGTTTTGGAATAAGAATGAAGCTGCATCTGGTCCGTCCCTTCAAATACATTTTAAGTATTCATGGTATTAAATGAATTTGTTTATCTTAAAAGTACTCTAAAGCCATCATGAGATGCGAGGTATTCGGTAACAAAATGCTGCATCGCCATAGATGCAGCAGAGCAGAGTCAGATTTAGAGCGCAGGATTCTGCATCAGCTGTACCAGGGCTTCCGCCGCTTTGGACTGGGTCCGGCCCGGATGCCAGACCATGCCCAGACTGCGGTTCATTTGCAGATTAATATCCAGTTGCTGCAAATCATGATTAACCAGGGTTTTGGGTAAAACTGACCAGCCCAGCCCGATGGATACCAGCATGCGGATCGATTCCAGTGGATTATTGCTCATGGTAACTTTAGGTTTGATACCGCGTTTTTCAAACTCGGCCAGCGTGATCTGCGAGGTATAGGTCTGTGAAGACGGCAACAGGCTGGGGTAGTTGAGTAAATCTTCCAGACTCAGTTTTTTTTGCTGGGCCAGAGGATGAAACGGGGCTGCCACAAAAACCAGAGGATCATTCCAGATGGTGACATAGTTCAGGCGTTCATTGCCACGCGGCGGCAAGGTGAGAAATGCCAGCTCCAAGTCACCGGCAATCACCTGTTCATGCGCCTGTTCAGAATCGACAAAATGTACATCCAGAGTGACATCCGGATACTGCTGCACATAGTTACGTAAATGGCTCGGCAGATGATGCAGGCCAATATGATGGCTGGTGCCAATCTTTAATTTTCCCTGTATCTGACCCTGTTCATGGCTCAGGGTATAATGAATATCTCCCAGCTCGTTCAGCCAGTTTTTGACTTTAGGCAGCAGTGAATGGGCGGCATGGGTGGCCTGTACGCCGCGGCCAGCAGACTCAAACAGCTTGACCCCAAAATAGTCTTCCAGACTATGAATACGTTTGGTCACGGCAGGCTGGGTAATAAAAAGCTGATCTGCAGCTAGGGAAATTGAGCCGGTTTCCATAACTTTTACAAAGGCTTCAAAGGCTGCGAGATTCATTTTGATTACCTATAAAGAATTTTCATACTTAATTTTATTATTGTAATTATTTGGGAATAAATCAAAGTGAAATTATGTAAATTTAAAATTAATTGGCCAGCTTGTTCATATTTGAGTATTTTTTAATAAATCAACTTTTTCTCAGCGCATCGGGACACGTCTGCAAGATTCTTATAATCCTCTCGATAAGAGACATCTGCCTGTGCATCCATCCACTGCTTTGTATTTCGCAGAGAGATGATTTTTGAGATGATCCGGCTGAAATTTCAAAAATATCGAGGAGCAATTGATCTTCTTTAGCGGACGCTCTCCATGAACATTGTCACAATTCAGCATTTGCCATGAGTCGTTGTGACCGTTATTGCAATAGTGGTGGCGATTGGCACCTCCAGCTCACAACTACTCTGGACTAGGCTTAAGCTTTAATGTCTTGCGTGGGTGCCCGTTTCTGGCCTTTTCGACTCCATATCTGTTCATGAAAGAAGAAAGCAAAGGCTTGCACAGTCGGTTCAAGTAAGCTGAGAGTGATCGCCATCCATACATTACCGGTGACCCCATAAGTAACGAGCATGGCGACCGTAATGTGCATGAGGTAATAACTTAAGGTCTTTTTGAAAATACGCTGGTTGCTGTGGATAAAATGTTGAATGCGAGCCATGCCGATCACCACTAAAGACTGGAGTTTATTAAATGATAATTATTATCATTTAAAAAGTAAAAAAGAAATTCTGATTGATGATTATTGGTTTATTGAATGATAGTTCTTATAGAAAATGAAGGGAGTAGAAAACAGCTAAATCCATACGGAAAATAGAAAGCAAACTAGGGGGAGGATGAGAGTATAAAGGCAGTGAAACTTCTGAAAACTTACTTAAAATCTTTGCGTTTAAGCAGATCAGGCGCTGAGTAAAACAGGTTTAAAATATTCCAAAAGGTTTTTTAATTAATAAAAACGATAAATTAGATTTATGTAAAAACGTGGTTATAATCAATATCAATGAAAGAATTACCCAGTCCAGTGGAGCACATCGACATGGCAGGCGACAACCAAAAAGCAAAGACTTTGTATGACAAATTGTGGGATGACCATTTAGTAAAACAACGAGATGATGGCTCTGCATTACTGTATATCGACCGCCATTTATTGCATGAAGTGACTTCTCCACAGGCATTTGAAGGTTTGCAGCTTGCGGGCCGTAAACCTTGGCGTTTAAGTGCCAACGTGGCGACTCCTGACCATAACGTTCCGACCTCAACCAAAGAGCGTTCTGAAGGAATTGCCGGGATTGAAGATGATACTTCACGCATTCAGGTCCAAACTTTGGATGATAACTGTAAAACCTTTAATGTGGTGCAGTTTGATATTAACGATATTCGCCAAGGGATTGCCCACGTTGTCGGTCCAGAACAGGGATTGACCTTGCCGGGGATGACGGTGGTCTGTGGTGACTCGCATACTGCAACACATGGCGCATTCGGCTGTTTGGCTCATGGCATTGGAACTTCAGAAGTTGAACATGTATTGGCTACCCAGTGCTTGGTTCAAAAGAAAATGAAGAACATGCTGGTCCGCGTGGACGGCAGGTTGGGTCAGGGCGTTACTCCGAAAGACGTGGTCTTGGCCATTATTGGTAAAATTGGGACCGCAGGCGGTACAGGTCACGCGATTGAATTTGGCGGTCAAGTGTTCCGTGATATGTCCATGGAAGGTCGTATGACAGTCTGTAACATGGCCATTGAAGGCGGGGCGCGTGTGGGTATGGTGGCTGTCGATGACAAAACGATTGAATATGTGAAAGGCCGTCCTTATGCACCAAAAGGCGAACAGTGGGATGCTGCAGTTGCGTATTGGAATACCTTGCATTCTGATGAAGGTGCGCACTTTGACACAGTAGTCGTGTTACAAGGCGAAGAGATTGAACCACAAGTATCATGGGGAACTTCTCCTGAAATGGTGATTCCTGTGTCTGCTGCTGTTCCAACGTTGGAACAGGCCAGAGATGAGGTGCAACGTAATGACTGGACCCGTGCATATAACTATATGGGTTTAACCGCAGGTCAAGCCTTGGCAGACATTCAATTAGACCGTGTGTTTATCGGCTCTTGCACCAACTCGCGTATTGAAGATATTCGTGCAGCCGCTGAAGTTGCGAAAGGCAAAAAAGTGGCCACTAGCATTAAACAGGCCATGGTGGTTCCAGGTTCTGGTTTGGTCAAAGCCCAAGCTGAAGCTGAAGGTTTGGACAAAATCTTGATTGAGGCGGGCTTTGAATGGCGCGAACCGGGGTGTTCAATGTGTTTGGCAATGAATGCTGACAAATTGCAACCGGGTGAACATTGTGCGTCCACCTCTAACCGTAACTTCGAAGGTCGTCAGGGCAATGGCGGTCGTACTCATCTGGTGAGTCCAGCGATGGCCGCAGCCGCAGCCATTGCCGGTCACTTTGTGGATGTGCGTTCATTCTAATTTAAGTCCTCATTCCAACCTTCCCTGAGGGAGAAGGAATACCCTCTTAGGTGAGGAGAGGATGAGGGAGAGGTTACGGATTCATTGGGAAATAATCATGAAAAAATATACCGTTGAACAAGGTATCGTTGCACCATTAGACCGTGCCAATGTGGATACCGATTTAATCATTCCAAAGCAGTTTTTGAAATCGATCAAACGTACAGGTTTTGGCGATAACTTATTTGATGAATTACGTTATCTGGATGAAGGCTATCCGGGTCAAGACAATTCAAAACGTCCTATCAATCCAGATTTTGTGTTGAACCAGCCGCGTTATCAAGGTGCAACGATCTTAATTTCTCGGGCTAACTTTGGGTGTGGTTCAAGTCGTGAACATGCACCCTGGGCTTTGGAAGAGTATGGCTTCCGCACCGTGATTGCACCAAGCTATGCTGATATTTTCTTTAATAACAGCTTTAAAAATGGCATGTTGCCGGTCATTTTGTCTGAAGAAATTGTAGATCAGTTATTTAAAGAATGTACGGCGAGCGAAGGTTATCGGTTGACCATTGATCTGGAAGCGCAGGAAGTTCGTACCCCAGCGGGTGAGGCTTTTAAATTTGAAGTCGATCCATTCCGCAAGCATTGTTTGTTGAATGGTTTGGATGATATTGGTTTAACTTTACAGGCAGCAGATGATATTCGTGCCTATGAAGAAAAAACCAAGCAATCACGTCCATGGGTATTTGCTGAAATTCAGCCATAAAACAGTAAAAATTATCATGGCATGACTGCTTGACCCTTGCTAATATCAAAAGATTATTGAGTTTTTTGATGGGTAAGACAGATCTTATGGCAAATGATTGGAAACAGTGGCTTGCTTTAACTGCAGTATCGATGCTGTTGGGCGCGTGTCAAAGTATCGATACCCTGAAACTCAAGCATGGACAGGATAATACGCCAAATCCATCCCATGCCCGGATTTACTGTGCTGGAACATCGGACTGTCAGTTTGAGCGTTGGAATGAAACCCCGATTGTCCATGCCGGCAATGGCCGAATCAGTGCCGAAGCGATGAAGCAGAATCTGGTGCGCTTGCAGGCCGAAAACCTGAAGCAGGCGAACCCGATTTATTTATCGGTACCGGCAGGACAGCATGAACTGGTGGTACGTTTTTATCCGATTAGCAAGGATAAGGCCGAAACCCTGCACCTGTTCCAGCGTTTCAAGGCCAACCAGAACTATACCTTTAAAATGTATCGTGAGCGTAAAGCACACAATAAAAGTTTATTAAATGCCTCTGCACCAGATCCGCTTTGTGTGGATTTACTACAGGAGCAGAAAACCATTCGTCGTTTTTGCAAACCTTATAACGCAGTCACCGGGATTGCAGAGTTTGTAGAAAGAAAAATTTAACCCCTCAGGCACCTGCCTGACCCTATAAATGGAAAATCTCATGTCTAAACAAATTTTGATTTTAGCTGGTGACGGTATTGGTCCTGAAATCGTAAAAGCCGCAGAGCAGGTGCTGACACGAGTTAATGAAAAATTTAATCTGGGTTTAACATGGGAACAGGGCTTACTCGGTGGTGCTGCGATTGATGCGCATGGTTCGCCTTATCCGGAAGTAACCTCTGAGCAGGCCAAAAAAGCCGATGCGATTTTGCTGGGTGCAGTGGGTGGTCCTCAATGGGATAACATTGAACGCTCGATCCGTCCTGAACGTGGCCTGTTAAAATTACGCAGTGAACTGAATTTATTTGCCAACCTGCGTCCAGCGATTCTTTATCCGCAACTGGCTGATGCTTCAAGTTTAAAGCCTGAGATTGTGGCAGGTCTGGATATTCTGATCGTACGCGAATTAACAGGTGGTATTTACTTCGGTCAGCCACGTGGTATCCGTGAATTGGAAAATGGCGAGAAGCAGGGTTATAACACTGATGTCTATTCAGAATCTGAAATCAAGCGTATTGCCAAAGTTGCATTTGAAATGGCCAGTTTACGTGGTGGTAAAGTGTGTTCGGTAGATAAAGCCAACGTGCTGGAAGTCACCGAGCTTTGGAAGCAAACTGTCACGGCATTGAAAGAAGAACACTATCCAAATATCAACCTTTCACATATGTATGTCGATAATGCCGCCATGCAACTGGTACGTGCGCCAAAACAGTTTGATGTGATCGTGACCGGGAACCTGTTTGGTGACATCCTGTCTGATGAAGCCGCGATGCTGACTGGTTCAATCGGTATGTTGCCATCGGCATCCTTGGATGAAAACGGCAAAGGCATGTATGAGCCTTGTCATGGTTCGGCGCCTGATATTGCGGGTCAGAATATTGCTAACCCCTTAGCGACTATTCTGTCTGTGGCGATGATGCTACGGTACACCTTCCGTGCAGAAGAGGCGGCAAAAGCCATCGAAGATGCAGTTGGTAATGTACTGGATCAAGGTCTGCGTACGACTGATATCATGTCTGAAGGCATGCAGAAAGTGGGTACAGTGGAAATGGGCCAGGCTATTGTCGCTGCCTTGAACTAAATCAGATAGGGTGAAAAAACGCAGCTCAAGCTGCGTTTTTTATGTACTCAGATTTAACCTGTCAGCAGGTGCGGCCAGTAGTACGAACTGCAGTGGCAATATTGTCTTTAAGCAGAAAGCTGATCTTGCATTGCAGATTGACATCATAACCAGTCACAGGGCTGATATTGGTCGGTATTGGGACAGCGCCTGTGCCTGCTGCTGGAAACTGGGCAATGGGCAAAGGAATAGTGAGGGGACGCTGTACAATATAGCTGAGTTGTTGCTCGCTCAGATGCGGCCCGCTGATCTGCTGATAGCCTAAACGTTTCAAGTCCAGATTCTGGTCAATCAGCTCGCTACTTTGCCCAATAAAGCTCTGTAGATAAGCTTCCCGATCTATTTGAGAGCTGCTGAGAGGAGAAGCGCAGGCGCTCAAGGAGAATAGCAGAGCAGTGAATAAGCCAAGCGAGCTGGCTGCCTTTGGATAAGCAAATAACATAATTTCACTCCCATCAGGGCGATATGAAAATTATAGTAAAGTTGGGAAGCGGTATTGTTGTAATTTGGCAGACGGCCAATTGCATCATCTGGCGTTTAGGCAAATGCTGAGCTGGCTTTAGAGCGATCAGGGCCAACTATTGGTTTTATAGTTTTTAAATGGGTGGAGATTTAATAGAAAGCATTGAGGTGCTCTAGAGATTCGGCAAAATTTTTCAGATATATATATTAGGTATAAAAGAATCATCAGGGACAAAAAAAGCCACTAAAAAGTGGCTTTTTGCTTCCGCTCAAACTTAGCGTGCACGATAAGTGATACGACCCTTAGTCAAATCATAAGGAGTCATTTCTACCTTCACACTATCGCCAGTCAAAATACGAATATAGTGTTTACGCATTTTACCTGAAATGTGGGCAATCACTTCGTGACCGTTCTCTAAACGTACACGGAACATAGTATTAGGAAGCGTCTCGGTGACAACGCCTTCGAACTCGATGAGTTCCTCTTTATTGGCCATAGCCTACCTGAATGAATAAATTGGAAAGGCGCAAATTATAGGCAATTTTTTTGCGAAAAGCAAGATGAAACGGGCGGTAGACTGATCATCTGTCAGTAAAACAAGCAAAGCGGTGTACAAAAGTTTTAACTAAAAAAATGCGAGTTTGTGTTGTCAGTTTGGTCAATCGCAGTTAATCTAATTTTAATCTTTTTAAGTATAAATGAAGTACATACAAGGAAGGTTTTTGAGTGAGTCAGCTAACGGATGCATCCGTCGTATTGCGTTTAGGTTATCAGGCAATTCGTCGTGCAGGGTTACCTACAGAAGAGCTTCTGAGCAAAGCCGGAGTGGCTTTAAATCAGGTGGAGGCCAATGATCGTACTCCATTAAGTGCTCAGTATGCCTTCTGGGTTGCCGCAGAAGAAGTCAGTAAGGATCCAGATATCGGCTTACATCTGGGTGAGCATTTACCGCTTTATCGAGGGCAAGTGATTGAACATCTGTTTATCTCTTCTGAAAACTTTGGCGAAGGGCTTAAGCGGGCACTGGCCTATCAGCGTCTGATCAGTGATGCCTTTGATGCTAAACTGGTCATTGAGGATGATCGCTGCTATCTGAGTAATGGAGAACAGCGTTTTCCAGAAAGTCTGGTTAACCGGCATTTTACTGAATGTGCAATGTCAGGCGTGCTGCGCTTCTTTAAATTTATTACAGAAGGACGCTTTGAACCGATTTATATCGACTTTAACTTTTCCAGAGGGGCAACCGATGATGAATATTTCCGTGTTTATGAATGTCCGGTCAGCCTAGGACAAAAAGAGACCCGATTATATTTTGATCCCAGTATTCTCGATTATCCACTGTGGCAGGCAGAACCGGAACTGTTACAGCTGCATGAGCAGTTAGCAATTGAAAAGTTGCAGGAACTGGCACGCTATGATCTGGTGGGGGAAGTACGCCGTGCGATTGGTTCCACCCTGGAAAGTGGCGAAACCACTTTGGAAACGGTGGCGGCACAGCTGAATATTACGCCACGCCGTTTGCGAACCCAGCTCAGTGAAGCCAATACCAGCTTTCAGCAGATTCTTTCAGATTATCGCTGTCGTCTGGCCAAACGTTTGCTCGCTGGCACCAATGAGAGTGTTGAACGGATTGTCTATCTGACCGGCTTTTCAGAGCCGAGTACATTCTATCGGGCTTTTAAACGCTGGACCAATGAGACCCCAGTAGAATATCGCAAGCGCAAACAGCGTTAAGTTACCTCCCTAAGTCCTTCCTAACATGAGGGATTTTTATTCCTTTATTTTGACCGGCATGCAGTTGCTGATAGGAAGGATTAGGGAAGGTCAAAAGTTTTTAAAATTATTCTGGCAGGTTAAGCCAATGCGGCCCTAAAGGAACTTGGGGCAAATCAAATTGTTGCGGATATTCAGCCTGGATAAAATATAGACCATCCGGGGCAGCGGTAATCCCAGCAGCTTTACGGTCTTCAGCTGCGAAAATGCTATCAATATGGTCAATATCATACATGCCCTGACCAATTTCCAGTAAACAGCCCATGATATTACGCACCATATGGTGCAGGAAACCATCGGCTTGAATGTCGAGCACCAGATAAAGACCATGACGGATCAGACGGCAATGACTGACATGGCGTATTGGCTGCCTGGATTGACAGGCGGCGGCACGAAAGCTTTCAAAATTATGCGTGCCTTCAAACTTCGTTGCAGCCTGTACCATCTTGTCTACATCCAGCGCATCGTAAATATGGGTCACCTGCTTATGCAGCAAGGCTGGACGTACGGGGTGATTGTAGACAATATAACGATAACGGCGGGCTTGAGCCTTAAAGCGCGCATGAAAATTTTGATCCATTTCTTTGATCCACTGGATCGAAATATCTTTCGGAAGCTGGCTGTTACAGCCACGTAGCCAGCCATGAAGAGAGCGTATTGCACAGCTATCAAAATGCGCAACCAGATTTGTAGCATGTACTCCGGCATCTGTGCGACCCGCACCATGCAAAGTGACAGGTTCATTGGCGACTTTCGAGAGTACTTTTTCAATAGTTTCCTGCACACTAGCTACGCCCGGCTGCTGCGTTTGCCACCCCCGATAGTTGGCTCCAGAAAACTCAATCCCGACTGCAAAACGTTGCATATAGACCTCAAACCCTGACTAATCGTACCAATGGCGATGCCATTGTTCTACAGTCTCGTATTGTAAATACATTTTCAGGGCTTTTGCATACAGATCGGCATGTCCATAACTGTCATTGAGTAAAATCTGGCATTCATGAACCCATTCGGCAATGGCATAGCGCTGGTCGGTTGCGCCAAATGGGACCTGGGTGGTGAGTACCGAAATACAGCCTTGTGCATAAAGTTGATCAATAAGCGCCACCAGAGCCTGGTTTACGGCCAGATTGCCTGTTCCAAAGCCCTGCAGAAACAGAAAATGCGGAGGCCGTTGCAGAAGGTTATGCAGATTAGCTAACTGCTGACTTAAATCAATCGGCTGCATCATGATGCTCATGCAGTTAAAGCCGGCAGCTTTTTCAATATCCTGAAGGGTAACCCGATACACTTGCTGTGAAGGCTGAAGGGGGATATGCGACTTTAAGCCGGCAAACGCATTCAGTTCGGTGGTATGTTGCTTTAATGCCGTTTGCGCGTGCAGCAGTTGTTGGTGAAAGGCCAGATAAACTCCCGGGGGGGACTGAAGCACTGACTCTAAGGCAAATCTCAGGTTGTCTAAAGCATCACTAAATTCGCGGATCGCATCTCCCTGAACATTGAGCAGGGGATACTGGCTGCCGGTCAATATCACATGCGCGGACTGGGCCAGACAATGGGCCAGCACAGCACTGGCATA
Source organism: Acinetobacter sp. S4400-12 (assembly GCF_024129495.1). Taxonomy (NCBI): domain Bacteria; kingdom Pseudomonadati; phylum Pseudomonadota; class Gammaproteobacteria; order Moraxellales; family Moraxellaceae; genus Acinetobacter; species Acinetobacter sp. S4400-12. Next base: position 70,602 of record NZ_JAMXYB010000002.1, read on the forward strand.
ACTGAGCGTGTCTGTGCCATGAATGATGATAAAATACCGGATTTCCTGTAATTGCAGCTCTTGAATGAACTGTACCAGTTGCAGCCAGTCTGCGGCTGTACAGGCGCTACTGTCTTTAATGACAGGTGCACGATAGCATTGTACGGCATAGTCCTGATGCAGTAGATGCTCAAGCTTAGGCAGGAAAAACTCAGCCGACATGGGAGCAAGCGGATCGCCCACACATCCGAAAGTACCGCCCATATAAATTAATGCAATATTATTTTTCATCATAAAAAAAGCAGCCAAATCTGACTGCTTTAGTGTAAATCGAAATATTTTAAGAAGCGATTCTATTCAGTAACTGCTCAGCCTGCTGCTGCTGTTCTGGACTGTATTCATTTTCAGATTCTGCAATCACTTCACGTGCGGCTGCATAAGCGCCTAATTGAATATATTGCTCGGCAAGTTGGAGATTCAACTCGGCTTCATTCACCTCACTTAATTCCGGGAACGATTGTACCAGTGGATCACCTTGATCTGTTACTGCTGGAGCAGGAGGAGCAGGAATTTCAAAATTAATTACTGTCGCAGCCGGTACTGGCTTTTCAGGTTCAGGGTTATCGAATTTAAAGTCCAGCCCAGAGGTTTCCGCAGGTACTTCGCTTGCAACAGGAGTCGTCAGGTTTGACAGGTCAAATTCAACCTGCGCTTCAGTGGTTTTTTCAGCTTCTGTCGCAGGTGTATCCAGTGAGAAAGAGAAATCTAAAGGTTTAATCTCTTCATTCGATGGCGTAACCGCTGTCGGCTCTACATTTGCCGCAGGTTCAAGTTCTAATTTGAAGTCCAGACCGGGTGCTGGTTCGCTTGCTGCTTCTGGTGTGCTCTTAATATCTTCAACTGGAGCCGCATCTTGAAAGTTAAAATCTAAGCTATTGGCTGCTGGTGCAGGTGTGTCTTCTACTGGCAGGGTTTTAGTCGCAGCAATAGCAGGTTCAAAGTTAAATTCCAGAGGCTGGATGTCGGGTACAGGTTCAGAGGCGACGGCCGGTGTACCTGGCTGTAATTCCTGCTGTAACTGTTCAAATGCCTGCTCATTAGAGGATGTTGGAGCAACCAGACTATCAAAGGCACTCTGAGCCGCTGCATTATCCTGTGCTGTCGTAGTTTGTGGCTGTACGCTTTGAAAATCAATAGTTTCTTGAACAGCATTTGCTGCTTTTTCATATTCACTTTGCTTAGCTTCAGCTTGGGTTAAAATATCATCCAGCTCTAAAGAGCGAATATGGTTAATCAGTTGAGAAATCGCAAATTCATCTTTTTGCAAGATATGAATATCAAGCAACAGTAAATACAGTTCATGTTGGGAATTATCCCGATTTAAAGCCTGATTAATGTTAGCTTCGGCTGAAAAGAAATTCCGTTCCTGAATCAGGGTTTCAATCTTTTTACGGGTATCGTCAGAGAGCGGTGTAACCGTCTTTTTCGCGGTTACTGGCTCTACCACCTTGGTTTTTTGCGGGGTAACTTTAGAAGCTGTAGCTGGCTTCTTTGCCTTCACCGTTTTGGTTTTTGCCTGATCTGCTGCCTGAGCATCTTGCCGTTTTTTGAAAACCAGCAAAACAATGATCAATATTACTAATGGAATCACATAAATCAGCATGTTATTACCCCTTAAAGAATAGAAGAGCGGTGGTGTTCGCCTATTCCAAATAAATCTTCATGTATAACTTTTTAATGAGTTGGCTTCTTATCTACCTGTTGTGCTTTCAGCTGTTGTTGCAGTTGAGCAAGACGGGCATTTAATAATTGAATTTTGTGATCCTTCTGATTGAGAGCCAATTCTAATTCAGTTACGTTTCTCTGTAATTTAACGGTTTTTTCTCGGGCTGTCATAACTTTTAATGACAACTCTTTTGAAGTTTGCTGTTGTTCTGTGTTCTGATTTGCAGAAACATGGCTGGAATTGTTCTGGTTCTCAGCCACCAAGCTCATTTCTGCCTCATTCAGACGGTATTTGGTTTTCGCAGCAGGGCGTGTAGGAGCCTCAATCTGCTTGGGGTTTGCCACTTTCACTGCCGACACTGTGCCAATACCATCCAGATTCAAGGCTGCACCTTTACGCAGGCGATTCACATTGCCACCGATAAAGGCGTGGTCATTACGCTCTTTCACTTGTTGCATGATTTCATGTACAGGACGTTGCTGTTCCTGAGCAATTCGTGAGGCAATGCTCCAGAGCGATTCATTGGATTGCACCACATAGCTGGCAGCCTGAGAGGCTATTGTTTTAGGCGGGGCTTTGGCTTGAGTAGGTGCTGCCTGTGCCTGTTTTTGTGCCAACTCTTTTTGATATTTCTGGACCAGCGGATCTAGTGAGGCCTGAGATTGGGTGGTATCTGTTTGTGCTAAAGCCTGTGCTGGAGTAGCTCGGCCATCAGAATCCACTACAGGTTGAGTTGCGACCTTCTGCGACTCAGCAGTGGCTGTCTGCTCAGGCTGAACCGCATGAGGCATTGTAGTTGCTTTGGGAATCGAGCTGCTCGATAGAGGTGGAGGTGTCGTTGATTGTACTACCAGAGATTTTTCTGTAGGAGGGGCTGTTTGCGGCGCAGGATGATGCTGGGTACTCACCGGCAAGTTCAAGGCAATATCTTTTTCGCTGGCGACTACAACCGGGGACAGCGTATGCTCATTTTGTTTCAGGCTGGCTTGCAATAAATCTGTTTTGGTCTGCAGCGAGGTTCGGATATGCTGCAAACGAGCTGCATTTCCTTCCTTGATCTTGACAATAATATTCAGCTCACGATCGGTCACCGGACGTGATGAGGTGATGGTAATGACCCCGGTTCCGTTGCTATTACGGCGAGTAAAGAAATTCAGATGACCCGGTGGCTGATGTACAGCGCCCATGGCGATCAGATCTTCTGGTGTAGCCAGACTGACTTCAAGCGGGGTATTGATATCAGATTGTCGGAAGGTCATTTCTGCATACAGCAGCTCCCCAGGTGCGGACTGGACTTGTACGAGATCCACATTAATCGCATAACTGGTCTGTGAAGCAATAATGGCTAAAATGGCAAGTTTTAATTTGTTATATACAGTCATCTTAATCGTGAGCTCAGTCATTATCGCATAGCGAAAAATCATAGATTAACGGGATGTTTGTTTTTTGTAAAATTTTTACATAATACTTACACAAAAAAGCCGATCAATAAAGACCGGCTTTTAGAATTTATGACTTAAATGCGATTAAGCATTTTTATAGTCAATCAGAATACGCAACATACGACGTAAAGGCTCAGCAGCACCCCACAGCAATTGGTCACCTACAGTGAACGCGCCAAGATATTCTTTGCCCATGTTTAGCTTGCGCAGACGGCCAACCGGAACACTCAAGGTACCAGTGACAGCCACAGGGGTAAGGTCGCTCATTGATGCTTCACGTGTATTTGGCACAACTTTCGCCCAGTCATTTGATTGACGGATGATGTCTTCCACTTCGTTTAATGGCACATCTTTTTTCAGCTTGATCGTCAATGCCTGGGAGTGACAGCGCATAGCACCGATACGAACACAGTGTCCATCAATCGGAACAATTTGCTGGTTAGCCAGAATCTTGTTAGTTTCTACCTGGCCTTTCCATTCCTCTTTCGACTGACCGCTTTCCAGCTGTTTGTCGATATATGGAATCAGGGAACCCGCCAGAGGCACACCGAAGTTAGCAGACGGGAAGCCTTCACCACGTTGCAATTCTGCGATTTTTGAATCAATATCCAGAATTGGTGAGCGTGGGTCATCCAGCAACTCTTTGGTATTATTGTATAAATAACCCATGCCGGTGATCAGTTCACGCATATTCTGCGCGCCTGCACCAGATGCAGCCTGATAGGTCATTGAGGTTGCCCATTCCACCAGATTGTTCTGGAACAGACCGCCTATGCCCATCAGCATCAGGGAAACCGTACAGTTACCCCCCACAAATACTTTGGTGCCCTTGACTAGACCGTCTTTGATGACATTCATATTGACAGGATCAAGCACGATGATGGCTTCATCTGCCATACGTAAGGTAGATGCTGCATCAATCCAGTAACCATTCCAGCCTTCGGCTTTCAGTTTCGGGAAAACCTCAGAGGTGTAGTCGCCACCCTGACAGGTAATAATGACATCCATCTGCTTCAGACTGTTAATGTCTGTTGCGTCCATAAGTGCTGGGGCAGTTTTACCGCCAAATGCAGGTGCTTCACCACCTGCATTACTGGTGGAGAAATAGAATGGCTCAAAATGAGCAAAATCATTCTCATCAACCATACGTTGCATAAGGACGGAACCGACCATCCCGCGCCAACCGACCAGACCTACTTTCATGTCACTTTGCCTCGGTGCGTTAAAAAATTCAGAAGATGTTCGAGTGTATCAAAACGGGATTCAACTGCAATAGCTACACAATCAAAACATCAATATTCTTGAGAAAAATATCTGCTTTATGATACATACAAAACTGATAAAGTCAGTTTTCTTTAAGAAAAAATAATAACTTAGTACAGAGTAAATTTTTATGATGTGGATTATCCAGAGTGTCGCTATTGTCGTTATTTGGCTCAGTTTCTGGTCACTTATTCCACGAGATGAGTGGTGGATACGTGGCGCAGACTTTCCACGCCTGCAAATTCTGGTCTTGGGCTTCATTGCTTTTATTCTGTTTTTAGCGGTCGATCATCCCTGGAGTTGGGCGAGCCAGCTTATTTTTGTCGGGTTGATTGCAGCCTTGGCCTATCAGCTAAAAATGGTACTGCCTTATACCTTTGTCTGGAAAAAGCAGGTGAAACAGGTCAGACAGGATCAGTTGGATCCCCAGCGCCAGATTTCCCTGATCGTTTCCAATGTACTGACCACCAACACCAAATATCATCTGCTCATTGAAAAAATTCAGACTTTGCAACCGGATCTGGTATTAACTCTGGAAACGGATCAGGCCTGGCAAGATGCACTCGCTATAATTGAGCAGGATTATCCTTATCGGGTGCCTGTGCCGTTGGATAATCTGTACGGCATGCATCTATATAGCAAGCTCAAGCTCAGTAATACTGAGGTCAAATTTATTCTGAGCGATGATATTCCTTCAATTCACACAACAGCGACTTTGCATTCTGGTCAGACCGTGCAGCTGTACTGTTTGCATCCCAAGCCGCCCAGCCCGACTGAAGCCAAGGATTCCACTTTACGCGATGCGGAATTATTAATGGTCGGGGACCAGATCAAGGATCTGGATGAAAGCTGTATAGTCATGGGTGACCTGAATGATGTAGCGTGGTCCAGAACCACACGTTTATTCCAGCGTATCAGTGGCTTACTTGATCCGCGTGTCGGGCGGCATTATATCAATACTTTCCATGCGGATTATCCCTTATTACGCTGGTCACTTGATCATGTGTTTCATAGTCGCGATTTTGCTTTGGTGCATATGGAGCGTTTAGCCCATGTAGGCTCAGACCACTTTCCGATTTATCTGGTTTTACAAACGGGACGGATATTTGAGCATTTACAGGAAGAGCTGGAGCAAACCGATGAGGATGAGCAGGAAGCACATGAAGCAATTACGGAAGGCATTGAAAAAGCTGAAAAAGAAGAAAAACCTGTCACTGATGAGGTGGCGGTGGCTTATAAAGAGGGAGCTAAATATCCCTAGTTTTATGGGAAAAGTGTAGGATATTGCTTACAGCAGTTGACGCTTCTTGCGAATAGGCAGCTAGGGAGGAATCTCGTATTCTGGACTCATCAGCACAGGGAGTCGAGAAAGGATATTCTCATAAGGAAGACGAAGCTGAATGAAATCATTATGGAGATGATGCGGAAAGGGAAATCAAAAAACAAAAAAACCAACATGTGAAAGCACAACCTCATTAACCCGGGTTTTACAGGATGTAAAACCCGGGTTAAATATTTTTCTTTTATATTCAATTGAAAATTAAAATAATTTTTAGAGCAAATCTAAACCTGGGAAAACACGAAAATGGCAGTTGCGATGCCAATGTCTTTGTATTTGTATTTGTATTTGATCGGGAATTTAGTAAATAGATTCGTAGCCTTCCGGGCGGGTCTTAAAACGACGGTGAAACCACATATATTGAGTGGGAGCAATTCTCAGCTGCTTTTCAATAATCTGATTGACACGGGTAGCATCATCGACTTCATTTTCACTGGGCAGATTAGCGACCACCGGTTCAATCAGGACATGGTAATGCGGATCTTTAATGTCGCCACTGCGATAAAAATATAAGGGAATAGGGACGGCTTTGGCGATTTTGAGTAAGCGCCGGTGGGCGGTAACTGTTGCCGCGGGAGTGCCAAAAAATGGTGCCATGACGCCTTGTTTCAAGCCAAAATCCTGATCTGGACTATACCAGATAGCATGGCCATTTTTAAGATTACGGATTAAGCCGCGCATGTCATCATGGTCAATCTGGTGGGCATAAATGGTGGCCCGGCAACGATAAATCAGCATATCGAGCAAAGGATTGTTTTGGGGACGATAGACCACATCTGGTTCAAAATATTGAGCACACAGATAGCCACCAGCATCCAGTAAAGTCGAGTGGGTACCTAAGAGCAAGACCCCTTTGCCTTCTGCCTGGGCATTTTGGATATGTTCCAGGCCTTGAATAGACACCCGGCCCTCAAACCATTTCGGACAGTACCAGGCATTCAGGGTTTCAAATACCCCAATCATTTGGTCAACAAAAACCTGACGTGCATGTTCTTGGATCTGTTCAGGTGTCCATTCAGGAAAACACACTTCCAGATTACGAACCGTGGTTTCACGGCGCGATTTTAATCTGTTAAACGCCAGCCCGCCCAGAAAAGTGGCCACACGATGCTGAATGGCCCACGGTAAAATGGCCAATATCATCAGAAAAACAATGCCAATCCAGATGGTCCAGTATTGAGGCAGTAAAAATGACCATTGAAATTCACCGGGCTTGTACTGGGGCTTTTGACTCATAATGCGATGTTGGAAGCTAAATTGTTTGCAGTGTAGCAGAAGCGCTTTTTGAAATAAAAAGTGCATCAATAAAAAAGCATCTGTACGAATACAGATGCTTAGTTGTGGATTGTGAGGAAAATTAACCCTTGGTCATATTTTCTAGTTCATCCCAACGTTCCATTTTTTCCAGCAAGATCTCGTCAATTGTGCCGAGACGTTCAGAGGCTTTGGTTGCAGCCGCTGCGTCGGTGACAAACCAGGAACCATCGGCCAGTTTTTCAGAAAGCTCAGCTTGCTCTTTTTCCAGCGCTTCAATTTCAGCCGGCAACATTTCCAGTTCACGCTGATCTTTGTAGCTGAGTTTTTTCTTCGCTACAGAGGGCGCCGGTGCTGCTGCGGCTTCTGCCTTCGCCTGGGCTTTTTTCACTGCCATTTTCTGGTCAACCACGGTTTGATCCGGACGCTGTTCCAGATAATCCTGATAGCCGCCGATATACTCATCAATATTGCCTTTTCCGTCAAAGACCCAGGTCGAGGTCACCACGTTGTCCATAAAGGCACGGTCATGCGAAATCAGCAGCAAGGTTCCTTTGTATTCGGCCAGCATTTCTTCCAGAAGTTCCAGCGTCACCATATCCAGGTCGTTGGTCGGTTCGTCCATCACGATCAGGTTGGATGGTTTTAACAACAGTTTGGCCAGCAGAATACGGTTACGCTCACCACCAGACAGGGCTTTTACCGGGGTGCGGGCACGTTCCGGCGAGAACAGGAAGTCTTGCAGATAGCTGTAGATATGACGGCGATTACCATTGACATCGACATGGTCTGAACCTTCAGAGACGTTGTCTTTGACTGATTTTTCCAGATCCAGCACATTTCTTAACTGGTCAAAATAGGCAATTTCTAGCTGAGTGCCGGTTTTTACTGTACCTCCATGTTCCAGCTGACCCAAAATGGCTTTGATCAGGGTGGTTTTTCCGACACCGTTATCGCCCACCAGGCCAATCCGGTCGCCACGCATCACCAGTGCCGAGAAATCATTAATAATTGGGGCATTGTCACCAAATTTTACGCTGAGATGTTCAATTTCAAACACCACTTTACCTGAGCGTTGCGCTTCCTGAGTCGACATGCTGGCTTTACCTTGCTGGAAGCGACGGGCTTTGGATTCTTCCCGTAGGGCTTTTAAGGCACGGACACGACCTTCATTGCGAGTACGGCGTGCTTTAATACCTTGGCGAATCCAGGCTTCCTCTTCAGCCAGCTTTTTCTCAAACAGTGCATTTTGCTTTTCTTCAGCTTCCAATTGCTGGGCTTTTAGGTCCAGATAGCGCGAATAGTTGCCTTCATAGCTGCGCAAAATACCACGGTCAAGCTCGACAATACGGGTCGCAATGCTATCGACAAAAGCACGGTCATGTGAAATAAACAGCAAGGTCAGGTTATTCTGCTCTAGCAAGAATTTTTCCAGCCATTCAATACTCTCGACATCCAGATGGTTGGTAGGTTCGTCGAGTAACAATACATCTGGCTGCGTTAGCAGGGCACGTGCCAGCAGGACGCGGCGTTTACGGCCACCGGACAAGTCGGCCAGGTCGGCTTCCGGATCCAGTCCCATTTTACTGAGGATAGAGTTGACTTTGGTCTCCAGGGCCCAGCCATCCAGCAGATCCATCTGGTGCTGTAAGTTACCCATGCGGTCACAGGCTTCCATATCACCCAGCACACATGCTTCGCTGGCTTCATGATAAGCACGCAGGACTTCTGCAGCTTTACCAGCACCGTCTGCGACGATATCTGCGACCTTGCCAGAATCCATCGGCACGTCTTGGGCCAGCATGGAAATGGTGATGCCATTTTGTAAGGAAACTTCACCAGCATCCGGGAGTAAGCTTCCTTCAATCAGTTTAAGTAAGGTAGACTTACCTTCACCATTACGGCCAATCAAACACACCCGTTCGCCGCGTTCCAAGTTAAAATTCGCGCCGTCGAGCAAGGCAGGTCCGCCAAATGCCAGTTGGACATCCCTTAAGGTAATATAGGCCATAATGTTTCCTGAAATCCCAAATGAGGACTTAAAATGACTAAACAACAAAATCTAAATGATCAGGCGTCATTTTCCGCACCCATTGAAGATTTGCAAGTGCGAATTGCATTTTTAGATGATTTAGTTGAACAACTGAATCAGCAGGTGAGCCTGCAGAATCTGGAAATTATCGATTTAAAAAAACAAATGCAGCTGTTATATCAACGTGTTGAGTCTGCTGACCTGTCTGAAGGAATTGATGCTTTTGACCCGATTAGCAACCGTCCACCACATTATTAATTTGCAAGTGATTATGAAAAAAGAAACCCTACTAATCGTAAGGGTTTCTTTTTTAGAAAGCTTGCAGCGCATCAGCCTCGGCACCTATCGGCAATTTTTGCCGCTTTTTAGATGATTTTTCAGATATATCCACCTTCGCCCACGTAGAAAACTGTTTGACCTTTCACGCGCTTCCTACTCTAATAGAGTATTTCAGGTTTATGCTTAATCTTGCCTTATGCGCCAAAAAGTTGTCCTTCTCGATCTTGAAAATAACTTTCCTACAGCCCAGCTGCTACGTAATATCGTCGAGCATTATCCGAGTTTATATCTGTTTAACTGTGCAGGAAAATTCGAATTTGCTCTGGAAGATCTTACCGAGCTTGCCAGTTGGATTAGCAGTGGACAGATTGTGATTCTGGATACGCCAGAAGCACCACATAAAGAATATGAATATGCCGTGATCGTCGGGCAGTTGATGGCCTTGTTGGAAGCCGATACCCAAGTTGAGCTGATTTCGGCTATGGACAGCAGTGAGCTGCTGATGGACATGCTGCAAGCCTCAGAAATTCCGTGTAGCCTGATCCAGATTCAGCCGGATGATGCCGCTTCTGCCCAGGATAAACCGAAGATTCAATTGCCCAGCATTCAGACCATCAAAGCCAAGCCTGCTTTGCAGCTGGTCAAAAAATATTGCGATGCCTTGGGCAAGATGAGTGGCAAACCGGGGACACTGGAAAGCTTGAAAAACTCGGTCAGCAATATCCTGCAAGTGCTGCCAGCTCAGGCACAGCATGTCATTGGAATGCTGATTAATCTGAAAATTGTCAAACGCTATGACGAGCAGGTCAGCTTCCGTAAAAAGGTATTAAAACAATGGGTGCAACTGGATCTGGAAGAGCAGGGGACTGTTGAAAAGCTCTCGCTGGATCAGGCGCTGTCACAGCTTCATAAGGAAGAGCCAGTGACTGAAGCTGCTCAATCTTCTATTCAGTCGGTCCAGCAGGAATTGTTTAAAAACTTCAGTAAATTTGATCCAGTACAGCTGGAAGTGGCACGTAAACTGCGCGCATTGCAGGGTGATAAGCCCAAAGATATTTATGCACTGCGTGACCTGCTGGAGCAGTTATTTCCTAAGTCCGATGTACGCCTTTTACTTAAAGAGTTGATTGAAAAGGGATATGTTTATTGGAATGGACACGAAGTATTATATAGTCATGAGATGTTTCTAAATTAGAATCAGTTTATAAGAGCATATGAAAAAAATACTGTTAGTGTCGACTTGCTGGCAATGATGGGCTTTCAGGCAACAACACAGTAAAGACCTTCCGCCTAGCAGACCGGCCAAGCTGGCTTTACAGCAGATTGACTCAGATAAAGCCGAGTTTAAAGCGCTATTCGTGGGCAAATTATGATTAAAAAATCAGCCTAAACAGTTCAACTCTTTCACTAATGTTTTGAAATCCTGGTTAAAAGCGTGGTCTATCCCTATCCAACAGACGATTGGTCAGTTAAAGCAGGATCGTTCTATAGTCAGGATCAGACAGTAAGTTAGGAGTTGCATCAGATGCCTCAACTCTTAAAGCCTGAAGAATCTCAATAGGGCCATGAGGGACGGGCCTGCGCAGTATGCCGAGATCCAGCTCAAGCCCGCTAACTGCAACAGGTTCAACTGTATAGTGATGATTTAATAAAAATTGCTACTAACAGCTGTTTTGTAAATACAATTCTGTACGAGGTTTGGAGCAGTCAGCTGTACAGGATTTATTCAAGCTTTGAAGCAACAAAATATTGTAAAACAGGAGAGTAGCAAGCCGGTTTATAATGACCAGCTGATTCAGGCCAAGGAAAATCTGGATGCCTTCAGTGTGATTGACGCCGCGAGTATAGCCGCTATGATCAGCCTGCTCGATACTGAAATCCTGTCTTAACACAAACGAATCAAAGTTATAGAAGAAGAGAATAAAATAGTATTTCGCAAGCGATGCTTGCGTTTTATATTGTGCTTATGCAACTCTAATATAAGAGCATAAAGGTTAAACTATGGAAAATACCGGAATCTGGGTGGCGCTCGTCATCATTATTTTTGTGCTGGGGTCGATCTTTGGACTGCGCATTAGTCCTCGGGAAAAAGCCTTAGGCATAATGCGTGACAAAGCCCGTAAAATAGGGCTGCACCCGCGACTGGTGGTTGCACCAGAATGGACCAAAGTTCCCAAAGCGACAGAGAGTCGTGCCAGTATGGTGGCATATTATAGCATCCTGCTCCCAGAGGCGCGGTTGCCACTCATGCGTGCCCGTGTGGTCGACAATAAGCTCGAGCTGGTGCAGGGCGATGATAAATTTGCAGATTTTCCCATTGCATTAAAGGGCATTTATGCTATTGATATGCAGGCAAACTGTGTAGGAGTCTATTGGGATGAAGAAGCTGATCTTAGAGCGACTCAACTAGACGAGATCAAGACACTTTTACATGCTTTGACTGAACTTTAATTTTAGATATGAACAGGATTAACGGTTAATATGGCGAACGCTCCTCGGTCCACATCAAAAAGCAGCACGGCAAAAACTTCCGACGCTGGAAGTAAACGTGCCTTGGTGATTGTGGAGTCGCCTGCAAAAGCGAAAACAATCAACAAGTATCTCGGTCCAAACTACATTGTGAAATCTTCGGTAGGTCATGTGCGTGATCTGCCAACCGGCGGTTCTGCCAAGAGTGCAGAGAAAAAACCGGCGACACGAGTCAAATTGACCGAAGCTGAAAAAGCTGAAAAGGCACAAAATGCGTTGATTAACCGGATGGGCGTCGATCCAGAGCATGGATGGAAGGCCAAATATGAAGTCCTTCCGGGTAAAGAAGGCGTGGTCGCTGAACTGAAAAAGCTGGCCTCACAAGTTGACGAAGTTTATCTCGCAACGGATTTGGACCGTGAAGGGGAAGCGATTGCCTGGCATTTAAAAGAAGTGATCGGGGGAGATGATTCACGTTACCAGCGTGTGGTCTTTAACGAAATTACCAAAAATGCCATTCAGGAAGCCTTTAAACAGCCAGCACGTCTGGATACCAATAAGGTCAATGCCCAGCAGGCACGGCGTTTTCTGGACCGTGTCGTCGGCTTCATGATTTCGCCGCTACTTTGGGAAAAGATTGCCCGTGGTCTGTCTGCCGGTCGGGTGCAATCGGTGGCGGTCAAGCTGGTTGTCGAACGTGAACGTGAAATCCGCAAATTTATTCCTGAAGAATACTGGCAGGTTTTTGCCGATACCCAATCCAATAAAGACAATATTCGTCTGGAAGCGGTCAAGCAACATGGCAAGACCTTAAAGCTGCGTAACAAAGATGAAACCGACGCGCTTTTAAACCTGATTAAAGATGCCGAATACAAGGTCATCACGCGTGAGGATAAGCCGACCAAGGTAAATCCAAGTGCGCCTTATATCACCTCGACCTTGCAGCAAGCCGCCAGTACCCGCTTGGGGTTTTCGGTGAAAAAAACCATGATGCTGGCGCAGCGCCTGTATGAAGCTGGTTTTATTACCTATATGCGTACCGACTCGACCTTCTTGAGTGCAGATGCTGTCAATATGGTGCGTGATCATATCGAGTCCGAATACGGTACAAAATACTTGCCGGCCCAGCCGAACCGTTATGGCAATAAGGCGGGGGCACAAGAAGCCCACGAAGCAATCCGTCCATCAAATGTGGCATTGAAAGGCGATAGCCTGGCCGGAGTAGAACGTGATGCGCAGCGTCTGTATGATCTGATCTGGCGCCAGTTTGTCGCTTGCCAGATGACCCCGGCAGAATATCTGTCATCGACCATTTTAGTGGATGCCAATGGGGTAGAACTGAAAGCCAAAGGCCGTACGCTGGTATTTGACGGTTTTACCAAAGTCCGTGGTCAGAACAAGTCTGATGATGATGTGCTGTTACCGGCGGTCAAAGTCGGCGAAATACTAAAGCTGGAAAAACTTGATCCTTCTCAGCACTTTACCAAGCCGCCAGCACGCTTTACCGAAGCCTCACTGGTGAAAGAGCTGGAGAAAAAAGGCATTGGCCGTCCATCAACCTATGCTGCGATTATTTCTACTATTCAGGATCGGGGTTATGTGAAGCTGGAAAACCGTCGTCTCTATGCCGAAAAAATGGGCGAGATCGTCACCGATCGTCTGGATGAAAGCTTCAATAACCTGATGAACTACGACTTTACTGCCGATCTTGAAGGACAACTGGATAAGGTCGCGGATGGCGAGCGTAACTGGAAAGAGCTGCTGGACAGTTTCTATGGTGATTTCAAACAACGACTGACCAATGCGCAAGGCGAGAACGGGATGCGCCGTAATCAGCCGGTAGAAGTTGAGGCAGTACATTGTAAAGAATGTGACCGTCCGATGCAGATTCGTACTGGAACTACGGGAGTATTTCTGGGTTGTTCAGGCTATAACCTGCCACCGAAAGAGCGTTGCAAAGGTACATTTAACCTGACCCCGGTTGAATCTTTGGCTGCCCTTTCCGATGATGACGCTGCAGAAACAGCAGATCTGATGTCTAAAAAACGCTGTCCAATCTGCTCAACCGCGATGGACAGTTATGTGATTGATGGCGGGCGTAAACTGCATATCTGTGGGAATAACCCGGATTGTGCCGGTTATGAGCTTGAAGAAGGCGAGTTTAAAATCAAGGGGTACGACGGCCCAACCATTCCATGTGATAAATGTGATGGAGAAATGCAGCTGAAGACTGGCCGTTTTGGTCCTTATTTTGCCTGCAACAATTGTGATAATACCCGCAAAGTCCTGAAAAATGGCCAGCCTGCGCCGCCGCGTGTGGATCCGATCAAGATGGAACATTTGCGCTCAACCAAGCATGATGACTACTTTGTTCTGCGTGATGGGGCAGCAGGCCTATTCCTGGCGGCAAGCAAGTTCCCGAAAGTTCGTGAAACCCGGGCCCCTAAAGTAGCCGAATTACGGACTGTGGCAGATCAAATTGATCCAAAATATCAGTTCCTGTTACAGGCACCCGATGTGGACCCTGAAGGAAATCCGACTCTGGTAAAATTCAGCCGTAAGAACCAAGCCCAATACGTGGGTTCGGAAACACCAGAGGGTAAGCAGACCAAGTGGTCTCTGGTATATCAGGATGGCAAATGGGTGGAAGCCTAAAGCTTAAAAATATTCAAAAAATGCTGACGAATGTCGGCATTTTTTATTTATGATGTATGCCATTTTAAAAATAACGATAAGGCAGTTTTGGGGCAATGTGGAAAAAGATTCGGATTCTGATTTTATTGGTGATTCTACTGATTGTGGCCGTTAATGCCTATCGGGACCAGAATCAGGACTGGAATAAGCCGATTTTTGTCCTACTGCATCCGGTCAATGCTGATGGATTGGCCACTACTCAAAATTATATCCAGCAGCTGTCAGTACAGGATCTGGAAGAGGCCCGGACTTATTTGCAAACCTCTGCACAGCAGTATCGCGGAAAGCCGACTTATTTTTATTTTAATCTGGGGCGTGAACTGAAGGAGTTACCGCCTAAAGTGCCTGAGCAGGCGTCTTTATTACAAACGGTAGGCTGGAGCCTAAAATTCAGGTTTTATGCCTGGCAACAACATCAGGACTCAGATCCATCAGCCAACGTGACCTTGTTTTTAAATTACTATGACCCGGCCCGAACCAGCCAGTTAAAACATTCTACCGCTTTACAAAAAGGTCGGATTGGTTCAGTCAATTTATTTGCCTCAGAAAAACAGGCTGAACAGAATAAAATTGTGCTGGTACATGAGTTATTGCATGCCTTTGGAGCCTCGGATAAATATGACTTGGCCACAGGTCAACCCATTTTTCCAGTAGGTTATGCTGACCCCAAGCAGCAACCTTTATATCCACAGGCCAAAGCGGAGCTGATGGCGGGCCATCTGCCGATATCGCAAAGCACCAGTAAAATGCCCGCATCTTTAAAGCAGACCCTGTTGAATGAAATAACGGCTATTGAACTTGGCTGGAAACAATAAAAGAGTGTGTGGATAACACTGAAATTATCCACAGTCTATAACCGGCCTGGGGGACAAAAGTAGCACTTTTACACCTTTTGTTCATTTGAATTGAGTATGATCAATAAGAGAAAAAGATCATTGGAGATGAAAGAATGAAAACAGTAGGCAATGACTTGGTGCGCAGCCAGCTGCATCAACAGCGAAAATGGTATCTGGGACTGGGTATCTTATTGATGATTTTCGGTCTGGTCTTACTGGCCACTTTACCTTTTGCCACCTTGTCCGCAGTCTTTATGTTCGGGGCATTGATGATGATGGGTGGAATTCTGCATTTTATTGCGGCATTCAAAATTTTTCAGGGTGGTTTTCGCTGGTTCTGGGCCTTGTTCGGGGTTTTATATCTCCTGGCCGGCTATTATGCTTTTAGCACGCCTGTACAGACAGCAGTGGTCTTGACTCATATTCTGGCCATTATCCTGATTATTGCCGGGGTTATCCGTATCCTGAATGCGCTTTTGTTCCGTACTGCACGTGGATGGGGCTGGACTTTGTTATCCGGTGTATTCACCCTGCTGGCCGGTGTAGTCATTTTACAGTCCCCTGATGCACCATTTTGGGTATTGGGCTTATTTCTGGCCATTGATATTCTATTTCAAGGCGTGAATTACCTGTCACTGGCTACCTATATCCGCCGCGAAGTTCCAAAAAGCTCAGCAGAACTTTAAATAGACAGTTAAACACAGCTCTATATATTTGTGTTGCATGATGAATAAAAAACTGGGGATCAGTGGATGGCGAAAATCTTTGTGCTTGCACCGGATTCCTTTAAGGAAAGTCTGAGCGCTGTCCAGGTCTGCCAGGCCATGCAGAGTGGCATTCTTCAGGTCTGTCCGGATGCTGTCTGCCTGGCAGTGCCGATGGCAGACGGTGGTGAAGGAACGGTAGATGCCTTAATCTCAAGCTTAAAGGGGCAGCAGGTTTTTTGTCAGGTCACCGGCCCATTGGCCAGTCAGCGGATCAACACCTATTTTGGTCTGGTCGATGAGGGCCGGACCGCCGTGATTGAAATGGCCAAGGCCAATGGCATTCATTTGTTAGTCCCCTCACAGCGTAATCCGATGTTGACCTCCAGCTACGGAACGGGCGAGATGATCCGGCAGGCGCTAGATCTGGGTGTGGAAAAAATCATTATCGGGTTGGGGGGAAGTGTGATCAATGATGCGGGTGCCGGGATGGCTCAAGCGCTTGGCGCGCAATTTCTGGACGCCACCGATGCCTCCATGCAGGTCTGTGGCGGTAATCTAAATGGTATTCACCAGATTGATTTGACCGGACTGGATGCGCGGCTGCAACACACCGAGATGGTGATTGCTTCTGATGTCAATAATCCGCTCTGCGGTACCCAGGGAGCTTCTATAATTTTTGCTCCGCAAAAAGGTGCGACGCCTGAGATGGTGCAGCAACTGGATCAAAATTTACACTATTTTGCCGACTGCATTGAACAGCAGCTCGGACAGCAATTTCAGAATATTCCCGGGGCAGGGGCGGCTGGTGGTTTGGGTTTTGGCTTGATGGCGCTGACTGGAGCAAAGCTTCAATCTGGTGTGGAGCTGGTGATGCAGATGACAGGTTTGGCTGAAAAAATTGCCCAGGCAGATATGGTGCTGACGGGCGAAGGCAAAATCGACAGTCAAACCGCTTTGGGTAAAACACCGTTTGGCGTCGCTCAGCTAGCCAAACGTTTGAATAAACCGGTGGTTGCTTTTGCAGGTGTAATTGGTGAGGGGGCTGAGTCGCTTTATCAGGCGGATTTTACGAAGATGGTGGCGATTAACCCGCCGGACTGTTCATTGGAAGAGGCATTAAAAAATGCCGAATTCAATCTGGAAAAGGCGGTTGCCGGATTCATTCAATCGCAAATATGAAGGTATGAGTAGATGTTAAGTTTAAGGATGAAAAATAATAAAAGTCTTGTGCTGGATTGAGGGCAGATCCTTAGACTGCAATCCAAAAGCCATAATTAGGAACGCGATCTGTTAAACTATCCTTATCCACAGAATGATGAGTGACCATGAGTTTAGCCGCCCTAATTGATGAATTAAATCCACAACAAAAGCAAGCTGCGACCACCGAAGCAAAGCACAGTTTGGTTTTGGCCGGGGCGGGCTGTGGCAAGACCAAAACCATCGTAGCGCGGGCGGCTTATCTGATTGATCAAGGTGTGCCGGCCAATCAGATTCAGATTTTGACCTTTACCCGCCGTGCAGCCAGCGAAATCGTGGCACGGGTCGAGTTGGCACTGGGTGAACAGGCCAAAGGGCTGCGCGCTTCGACCTTTCATACCTTCTGTATGTATCTGCTGCGCCGTATTCCAAAAGCTTTCGGTCTGGAGCAGTTTTCCATTATTGACCGTGATGATCAGCTGATGCTGTTTCGCCTGATCCGTGGCCGTGATGACAAGAAAAATCCAAATTACTTGCCTAAGCCGCAGGAACTCTGTGACCTGTATTCTTTTGCACGAAATACCCGGCAAAAGCTCAGCCTGGCGCTGGAAAAACAGATGCCGGAATATCTGGCGCTCAAAGACCAGATTGCTGACATCATGAAAGAATATGAGGCACGTAAAGAAGCACGCAGTTTTCTGGATTATGACGATATTCTGGCGGTGGTGGCGACTGCTTTGGCGCAGTCTGACGGTCTGGTCGACTATGTCGCCTCAATTTGCCGGCATATGCTGGTCGACGAAATGCAGGATACCAATCCATTGCAATGGGCCTTGCTAGAGCCGTTAAAAGATCGGATCAGCCTGTTCTGTGTCGGGGATGATGCCCAGTCGATTTATGGCTTCCGCGGGGCGGATTTTGAGAATATCCATCATTTTAAAGAGCGCGTGCCAGATGCCCAAATCTTCAGGCTAGAGCAAAACTACCGTTCTACCCAGGAAATTCTTGATTTGTCGAACTGGCTGCTGGATCAGTCCGAAATCAACTATGACAAGCGTCTGGATGCGTATCGCGGTGAAGGGATCAAGCCGAAAATGCACATCTTCCCGAATGAGTTTGATGAAGCCACATGGATTGCGATTGATATTAAAGAGCGCCATTATATCCATGGGGACAAATGGTCAGATCATATGGTCTTGGTGCGCTCCAGCTTTTCAGCCCGTCATATTGAAGCGGCCTGTATTGCTGCAAATATTCCTTACCGTTTTATTGGCGGCATGAAACTGCTGGAAACAGCCCATGTTAAAGACCTGTTAAGCCTATTGCGTGTGGTCGCGAATCCGCTAGATGACATTGCCTGGATGCGCTTTTTGACCTTATGGAATGGGGTCGGCGATGTCGGCGCAAGCAAGTTGTCTCAGCAATTGCTGATAGAGCCAGAGATGGAAATGATTGCCGGAAAATTAGAAAAATTTGGCAAGATTCCGCTGGAAACCATTTTAATCATGAAACAGATGGCAGTACTCAAAACTGAAGTACAGGCCTGTGTAAGTCTGGCTGTACAGGCAATTGAATCTCAACTGGCTGACAACTATAAAAAGGACTGGAATCGCCGTGCAGGGGATTTTGAACTGGTGAAACAGCTGGCCTCCAAGCATACCCAGCTCAGTGAATTTCTAGAAGAATATGTTTTAGACCCGGTATCTATTTCTGAAATCGAACGCCAGTCCGACAGTGATGTGGTCACGCTGATCACCATTCATTCAGCCAAAGGAACCGAACAGAAAGTCTGTTATGTGGCTAATGTCACGCCGGGGCAGTATCCACATGCACGGGCCCAAGGTGATTTCGATGATGTTGAAGAGGAGCGCAGGGTGTTATATGTGGCACTGACCCGGGCGCAGAATGAGCTGATTCTGACCAAGCAGAACCTGAATCACTGGGCGCGTGAAACCGTGGATGAGCAGGGGCGCAAAGTCGAAAGCTATTTTATGAATGATCTCACCCGTAATTTGTGTACCATGGAAACGCATTACAAAACCAGGCAGCAGACCGTTAAAAGTGCCCTGATCGAACGCCAAGCGATTAATTTAGATTTTGGCATTGATCTCGATTAAACTGTCATACTTGGGTTTTACGCAAAAAGTAGAGTAGGCAGGTGCTTTTTGATTATTTTTGCCTATCTTCTTAAGGTGATCCGATGAAAATTTTAGTCCGTAACTTGGAACGCACGGTAACAGAAGCTGAATTGCTAACTTTGTTCCAGCAATATGGCACTGTGGAGACTTGTACGCTGGTACTGGATGCCGACACGGGTAAATCCAAGGGCTTTGCCTTTGTAGAAATGCCGCAGGGCCGTGAAGCAGTTAAGGCAATTAAAGGCCTGAATACCCTGCGTTTGCATGGCCGTGGTATTCGCGTCAAACAGGCTGAAGACAAGCCGCAGGCTTAAACCGGGCGGTATAAAAAAGAGCATTATTGAATGCTCTTTTTTTTTGTGGAGATAAAAAGCTGAAAATGTGAGTAAAGCTGTACTCTTAGATGCCTTAAACAAAAAAGTCAGTCTAATAGAAGAGCGCTTGCAAATCTTGGATTGCGTAATGAAAGCGGACGTTTTACTTTAAAGAGGCCAAAATATGTTTTAAATCTCAGGAAACCTCGATGACACGAGTTGCTCGCTACCATGCAGACCGCACCAACCAGAAACTTTATTTCGCTCGTTTAGCCTGCCAGCAGGCCGAACAGAGTGATCATGTGCAACAGGCACAGGCGCATCGTGAAGCCACTGTGTTTCATCTGCATGGAGCCTTGCTGGCCTTTTTGCAGGAACTGGTTCGCTACTACCGTTTAAATGATTTAACTCCGACCTTAAAGTCGATTGAGGAACAGCTGGCTGCCAAAGGTCAGATCTCACCTGAAGTGTCGGTTTTGCAGCGCCTGGCCAAAGACGGTTTTATTGCTGAATTAAAACGTGCCCACCGCCTGTGCGAGTACGCACCCGAACCGAGTGTACCGCAAGGGGAAGACGAAACCTCTTCAAATCTCATCATTAAAGTCACACAGTCTCCACAGGCCTGGCTGCCTGATATTGCTATACTTAGAGAGTGGCACCGTGACCTGACCTATCTGATTGATGGCTTTCGTAATGAGATGGTAGAGTTCTAATCCAATGGATTAATGGCACTTGAAATTATTATTTCTAACCTTATATCAATTATTACTCTGATGATGCAAAGTGCAATCGTGCTTTGCCACCATGTTGAACATGGAGGATATATGTCTATAGAACAGTTGAAAGACTTATTTGGTAATCAAGAGGCGATTTTAGAACTCGTTCAACTTGAAGGTGGCGTGTTAGCATTAAGAAATGCAGGCTCGGAACAGCAGCCTCTGGTCATGATTCAGTTTAATGATGAAGTAAAAGCGCTTTTGGGTGACCAAACACCTGTGATCGCACAGCAGATGATTCAGGCTGCCCTATACGGCTTGCTGGAACAGCAAGTTAATGAGTGGCAGGCAGAAGTAGTGGATGAAAAACCGAAATATCTGAGTTGATTCATCCCGGCCCAGCAGCACATCTTCGGATGTGCTTTTTTGTGGCTCTCAAATTAAAAAGCACCTTGTATTACTGCGGTCCAGGTTTTTAGTTTTCAGGGAAGAGACTTAAATTCTCTTCTAATAAAAAAAGTTGCCCGGATGGACAACTTTTCACTGAGCAAGCCCGGCTTAATGCGAGCTGTGCTGATGGGCCACTTCTATCTGGTGCAAAATATAATGGCTCATGTTCTTCGCCATTTCTTCCTTGGCATAATACACTTCACCGACCTGATCACGACGGATGATTTCGGCTTCTTCCTTGTTTTCTGCACAGACCAGAACCTGAATTTGCGGATTCAGGGTTTTGGCAATGTCGACAATTTTATGAATATCGACAATATCCATGGGAGAAAGTACCAGTAAGCGTGCGTGCTGGATATGTGCCTGGATCAGTACGCCGGCTTCAGTGGCAATCCCGGAAACCGCAGCAATCCCTTTTTTACGTAGATCTTCGACAATTTCACGGTTTTCTTCAGCAATGACGACCTTGATGTTGTGCTGCATCAAGGACAGGGTGATACGGCGACCGACTTCACCATGACCGACAATCACCACCTGATCACGCAGATAATCCTGTGATACTTCATCAGGCAGCATGGCCAGCGGGTCCCCGCTGCGTTCCAGTAAACGTGCCAGGGTTGAGCGTTCACGAATCCATTTTTGTACCGGCTCAATTGCAGAAAACACAAAAGAATTCAGGCTAATGGAAAATAAGGCCCCTGCCAGAATCAGGTTCTGTGCCTCCAGGCTTAATAGTTGCAAGGACAGGCCAAGGGTTGCCAGAATAAATGAAAACTCACCAATCTGGGCCAGTGAAGCGCCAACGGTTAAGGCCGTATTCAGTGGATAGCGGAAAAACAGTACCAGTGCCATGGCCGCAATGGTTTTACCAATCATAATAATACCGATGACTGCTAATACATGCAGCGGCTGTTCAACCAGAATACGCGGATCAAACAGCATCCCGACCGAAACAAAGAACAGGATCGAGAAAATTTCGCGTAGCGGTAAGGTTTCCTGTTCGGCACGGTTACTGAAGTCAGATTCCTTAACCACCATGCCGGCAAAGAAGGCACCCAGTGCCATCGAGACACCAAAGATCTTGTAGGCGCCAAAGGCAATTGATACGGCCGCTGCCACCACGGTTAAGGTGAACAGTTCACGTGAACCCAGACGTGCAACCACCTGCATAATCATCGGAACCAAACGTTTGCCGATAATCAGCATAAAGGCAATAAAGCCGATCACTTTAAGCAGGGTCAGCCCCAAGGTCATCCAGATACTTTCATCTACCGAACCTTCTGGGGCCTGACCGCCCAGAAGAACTGCAGTCGCTGGTAATAAGACCAGAGCAAGCACCATTACCAGATCTTCGACCAGCAACCAGCCTACCGCAATACGGCCGTTGATGGAGTCAAGCACTCCCCGATCACTCAGGGCTTTAAGAAGTACCACAGTACTGGCACAAGACAGACTCAGACCAAAAATCAGTGCAGAGCCAAAGCTCCAGCCCCACATCATGGAAATACCCATTCCCAGTAAGGTGGCAACAGCAATCTGTAAAATTGCACCGGGGAGGGCAATCCGGCGTACCTGCATCAGGTCGTTTAGGGAGAAATGCATACCGACGCCGAACATCAGGAACATGACGCCGAGTTCTGCAAGCTGGTTGGCCAGATGAATGTCACCGACCACGCCGGGAGTATTGGGACTGATCAGAATGCCGGCCACTAAATATCCGATCAGGGGAGGAAGGCGTAAACGTGCAGCAATATAGCCAAACAACAGCGCTAAGCTGAAACCAACAGCCAGTAAGATAATGAGTTCTACGTCATGGGGCACCAAACACTCCTTTATTCTGGGTTTAACGGGAAATAAGCTGAAAAAATACCAAAGTAGGCGGAAATTTTATCAAGCTGCATAAAAATAGTGCAAAAAAAAACGACCTTTAAGGTCGCTTTTTTTAAAAAGCTAAAATTATTTGATTTTAGCTTCTTTGAAAATCACGTGTTGACGGATTTTTGGATCAAATTTTTTGATTTCCATTTTTTCCGGCATAGTACGTTTGTTCTTAGTAGTGGTATAGAAATAACCTGTACCAGCTGAAGAAACTAAGCGAATCTTATCACGCATTGTCTTGACTCCTTACTTAGATCTTTTGGCCTTGAGCACGCAGGTCAGCAACAACCTTTTCAATGCCCAATTTGTCGATGATACGCATACCTTTAGTGGTTAAACGAAGACGTACAAAACGTTTTTCGCTTTCTAACCAGAAACGGTGGTTGTGCAGGTTCGGCTCGAACCGGCGCTTAGTTTTGTTGTTGGCGTGTGAGACGTTGTTACCAACGACTGGACGCTTGCCGGTAACTTGGCAAACCTTAGACATGGTGTAACTCCATTGATTTAGCCAACAGCAAATCTGTATGGCCAGTCAAAAATAAACGGATTGAATTCATTCAAGGGGCGTTTTATATCAAAAATACGCTTAAAAGACAAGCGATTTTGTCTAAAAATAAACATGAGCTGGTGTGATAGCTTATACCTTGATCAGTTATCGAAGAAGCGCCTTTGAAATCAGCTTATGAATTGGCTTATTAAACGGCGGAAGAATATATTTCAAGCTATACAGCTTAGGATTCGACATTACCGAGCGTTCATGCGACAAACTGAAGAAGCCTTCTGGTCCATGATATTTCCCCATACCGGATGCACCGACTCCACCAAATGGAAGATCATCCTGCGCAACATGCGTGAGTACCGTATTTTGTCCAAAATGCCCTGAATGAGTACGCTGTGCAATATAATCGGCACGCGCTTGATCAAAGTCGAAATAGTATAATGCAAGAGGACGCGGACGGCTATTAATAAAGTCGATAACATCGTCGATTTGATCATATTCCATGATCGGCAACAGCGGACCAAAGATTTCGTGCTGCATGATCTGCATGTCGGGCATGACATTGGTCAGAATGGTCGGTGCGATCTTGCGAACCTCGGCAAGGTTTTCCTGATGCGGATTAAATTCAATAATCTGCGCACCCTGCTCACGGGCATCTTCCAGATAGCCCTGCAAGCGCTGATATTGCTTGTCATTAATAATTGAAGTGTAATCCTGATTATGCTGGATATCCGGATACATGTGCTCAACACAGGCTTTAAAATGGTCGATGAACTCCGCAGTCTTGCCACGCGGCAGGAACATATAGTCCGGGGCAACACAGGTTTGACCTGCATTCCAGAGTTTACCCACTGCAATACGCTGCGCCACATCACGCAGATCAATGGAAGGATGTACCAGCACTGGAGATTTTCCGCCCAGCTCTAAAATCACCGGTACCAGATTTTCTGCTGCGGCTGCCATCACCGTTTTACCTACTGAAGTAGATCCGGTAAAGATCATCTTATCGAACGGCAGATGCGAGAATGCATCGGAAATCATGCCGCCCCCATTGATCACAGTCACCAGTTCTTTGGGAAAAGCCTCAGCCAGGGCTTTTTCCAGTACAGCACCAAATTCTGCCGAGGAACTGGACACTTTAATCATGGCATGATTCCCGGCAGCCAGGGCACAGATCAGGGGCCCAACAGACAACAATAAAGGATAGTTCCAGGGTGCAATGATTCCGACCACACCCAAAGGCTGATATTGCACCCAGGCTTTGGCCGGCTGGTGAATAAGGCCAACGTGACGTTTGGATGGCTTCATCCACGCCGTCAGATTTTTGCTGTAATATTTAATATGTTCCAGACAGGTCAGCAGCTCGCCAATTTTGGTTTCGCCAATCGAGCGGTTACCATAGTCCTGATTAATTGCATCGGCAAATTGATCTTGATACTTAACTAAGATACGCTTAAGTCGAGCTAAACGATCGATACGCTCCTTTGCAGTCGGCAGAGGATAGCGTAGATAAGCGTATTTTTGTTGAGCCAGCATTTCATTTAAGTACTGGCTGTCCAAAAAATGTGGTGTCATTGGTGTTGTTTTTGTATGACTGTTCATGCCGCACTACCATTATTCAAATCTCGGTTAATCAATTTTTAGAGCAAATACTCTAATTAGTCAAGTTACTTTGTGTGTTAGCCTGCTAATGCATGCACAGAATGGTTATTTTTAGGATGTCCCAAACCAAAACCTTAAAAACGAAAGAGCGTATCTTACAGCTTAGCTTAAAGTTGTTTAACGAGCGCGGTGAGCGGTCTGTAACCACCAATCATATTGCAGCTGAGCTCGGCATGAGTCCGGGCAACCTGTACTATCATTTCCGCAATAAAAACGAAATTATTAAGGAGTTGATGGAGCAGTACCAGAAGCAGACCCTGGAAATGCTGGCTTTGCCGGATGACCGTCAGCTGGATACCAATGACAAGATTCATTATTTTCAGGTATTGAGCAGTCAGCTCTGGGCTTATCGTTTCCTGCATCGAGATGTCTATCATTTGGTTGAAAATAATGAAGATTTTAGAAAGATGTATCCGCGTTTTGCCGGGCAGGTGATGCAGCAGGGACAGAAGATCTATAAAGGCTTTGTAGATGCCGGCCTTATGGAAATGACTGATTCTGAAATTGAAGCACTGATTATCAACTTATGGATTGTACTGACCAACTGGACTAACTTTTTATATATGTCGGGACATATTACCGATTCAAATAAACTGGAAGAAAAGTGGGTATGGCAAGCCTTACGTCAGATGGTTTTTCTGGAAGGGGCGTATTTGCGCGGTGAAAGCCGTCAGACTTATGAAGGCCTGTTAAGCAGTTTGGGGCCTTCCGATCTGTTTGCCAGTCTTTCTTCTGGAAAGAATATTGAAGCTGAATCAGCTATTCAGAATATTCCAGAAACGCGCTAGAATACTTGGCCTATTTTAAATTTAACTGATTAGTGACACAAACCAACATGAATATGACGACTGCTAATACCGCACGTTTATTGATTACTTGTGAAGACAAGCCTGGCATTGTGCAGGCTGTTTCAAGCTTCTTGTATCATCAGGGTGCTAACATTACTGCGCTAGACCAGTATGCGACAGCAGCGCAGGGCGGACGTTACTTCATGCGCGTTGAATTTGAATTAGATAATCTTCAAAGTCGTAAAGAGAGTATTCTCCAGACCTTTGCAGCAAATGTCGCCGAGCGTTATGCCATGCAATGGCGTTTAGCACTGGTCAGTGACGTTAAAAAAGTCGGTATTCTAGTGTCCAAGGTAGACCATGCCCTGCTTGAGCTGTTATGGCGTCATGCACGCGGCGGCCTCCCATGTGAAATCACCAAAGTCGTGTCCAATCACGAAACCTTGCGTGAAGCGGTAGAAAACTTCGGTATTCCATTTGAAGTTGTGCCTGTGACCAAAGAGAACAAGCGCGAAGCCTATGCACGGATCGATGAGTTGATGCAGGGCAATGATCTTCTGGTACTGGCGCGTTATATGCAGATTCTGGACGAAGAGTTTGTTAATACCTGGGAAATGAAGGTGATCAATATCCATCACTCATTCCTGCCTGCGTTTGTAGGAGCCAATCCGTATAAACAGGCCTATGACAAAGGGGTGAAACTGATCGGTGCCACGGCTCACTATGTGACAGCTGATCTGGACCAAGGTCCGATCATCGAGCAGGATGTAGAGCGGGTAAACCATGACTTCACAGTCGAGCAGCTACGGGAACTGGGGCAGGATGTCGAGCGTAATGTGCTGGCACGTGCAGTCAGATGGCATCTGGAAGACCGAATTATTGTAGATGGCAATAAAACGGTCGTGTTTCAGTAAGCTCCTGAATCTTCATTTAAAAAAGGCATACTCAGAGTATGCCTTTTTTGTTTGCAACAAAAAAAATGCTGAAAGCATGGATTTTGAGTTGCAAATGAAAACACTTCTCATTTATTATTGGCGTACTTTCATTGTACTAACCGATGAGCTTGATAGGTTATTTCGTATCAACTCCTCAAGGTAAAAGATTTAATGAGTCAATTTGCAGCTCCCATGACCCCTCCGCCGCCCAATCAGATGAAAAAGAAAGTCGTTTCTATTCTGGCGGCTGTACTGGTAGGGCATGCGGGTCTGCTGTGGGCAGTCAGCCAGATGAAAACGCCTGAGCTGAAGCCCGTGGACAAAGAGCCGATGAAAGTACGTTTCATCAAACTGCAGGAAGCACCAAAACCTTTACCACCGAAGCCGAAAGCAGAGCCGAAGCCAGAACCGCCAAAGCCTAAAGAAGTTAAAATTGTAGAAAAACCGCTACCGCCACCACCTAAAAAAGTCGAAAAAATTGAACAGGTGAAAAAGGCGGAAGCCCCTAAAGTCAAAGCAGCGCCTGTGGTCGAGGACAAACCGGATCCTAAACCGGCGGTTCAGACGGTGGTGACTGAAACCAAAGTGATCCCGACTCCGCCTCCAGCACCAGTTACACCGCCTGCTCCTGTCACACCACCAGCGCCGACTGCACCGCCATCACCAAAAAGTGTTTCTATTGGCGGAGGAGTATCCTGGTTACGTTCACCTAAAGTGTCATTATCACCAGGCGAATTAAAAGCATCCTGCTCTATGGTGATTGATATAGCGGCTAATGAGCAGGGAAAAGTAGTGTCTGCAAATGCACGAAATTCAGATTGTAGTCCAACGATAAAGCGTAAGGTCGAAGCGGCAGTACGTCGGGCGCAATTGACCAAATATGTTGAAAATGGAGTGGCTTATCCAACACGTGTGGAACAGCCATTTGATTTTAAGATGACCAAATAACGGCTAACCCATTAGGAGTTCGGATATGAACTTTTCAGTTTATTGGCAACATGCTGATGCAGTCAGTAAAACACTGTATTTCGTGTTATTGGCAATGTCGATTGCGACATGGACCATCTTTGTACTGCGTCTGATGGGCACTCGCCAGCTGAAACAGATCGCTTATAACAGGCTGGCTCAGGCCGTGGATCAACTGAAAAGCAAATGCGTTCCTTTGACTTTCGAGCAGCGTAAAGCAGTGGCTGAGCAGGCTTTGCTGCGTCAGATCGCAGTAGAAAAGGCCAACGCTGAAAAAGGTGTATCCGTACTGGGAACGATTGCTTCCATTTCGCCATTTGTAGGTTTATTTGGTACGGTATGGGGGATTTTCCATGCACTGGTGGCAGTCGGTAAAAGCGGTCAGGCCGGTCTTGCTCAGGTGGCAACTCCAGTCGGTGAAGCATTAATTATGACCGGTCTGGGGCTGGCCGTCGCGATTCCTGCGGTACTGGCCTATAATATTGCAGTACGTTTTAATCGCGGCTTGGCACACGAGCTTCAGGATCATGCACATAGCCTGTTGATTGATACCATGTTGCAACAGGATTCTGCGGCAAAAAAAGTTGAGACAAAAATGAGCCAGGAAAGTCTGGTTGGAGGTCAAGTTTAATGGCTTTTCAATTGGGTGAGGATAACGATACAGGCATGAATGAGATGAATCTCATTCCCCTGATCGATATTATGCTGGTATTGATGATCATTTTCTTGGTGACAGCGACCGTGGCGAACCCATCAATTCCATTAACTTTACCGCAGACCACGGCTGAAATTGTCGATCTTCCGCCTGAAAATATTACGATCAGTATTAATGCAGAGGGTGAAGTGGCCTGGAATGGAAATATTCTGACCTTGGCGCAGCTTGAAACCCGCTTTAATGAAGCTAGCCAGACTGAACGTCAGCCGACCATCGTGCTAAAAGCAGATAAAGAATCACGTTATGATACGGTGGCTCAGGTGATGTCGCGTGCGAGTGGAGCCGGACTCAGCGATATTGCTTTTGCAACCGAAAATTAATGATGAGAGATAAAAAAAGCGGCTGATTTCAGTCGCTTTTTTTTAGGGATATTTTCAGAGATTAAGGATTTTTTAATAACGCTATAAAGTGACTACGCAATTTATTCAGTTTCGGCGGAATAGAAAAATTGCAGTAACCCTGATTCGGATTGCGGGCAAAGAAATTCTGGTGATAGTCCTCTGCCGGGTAGAAGGCTGGAGCTGGGCTTAACTCAGTGACGATATTAATCCCTTCATCTTTCAAGGCCTGAATTGTAGTATCTGCTGCGGCTTTCTGTTCATCATTAAAATAATAAATCACGGAGCGATACTGGGTGCCGACAT
The DNA here is from genome assembly GCF_024129495.1 of Acinetobacter sp. S4400-12. Lineage (NCBI taxonomy): Bacteria > Pseudomonadati > Pseudomonadota > Gammaproteobacteria > Moraxellales > Moraxellaceae > Acinetobacter > Acinetobacter sp. S4400-12. The sequence goes on from NZ_JAMXYB010000002.1 coordinate 99,524, forward strand.
CATTTCCCTGACGGTTTAGGGTGGTCGGGTCATGGGTGGCAAAGAATACGTCCAGCAACTGGCGATAACTTACTTGCTGTTCATCAAAGTCGATCAGAATCACTTCTGCATGCTGCGTATCGCCGCGGCAGATCTGCTCATAGGTTGGATCAGGCTGATGACCACCTGCATAGCCGCTCACCACCTGCTGAACACCCTGAATCTGTAAAAATACCGTTTCAGTACACCAAAAACATCCACCGCCAAAAAGTGCTTGTTGCATGATGAAATCCTCATGGAATGGGGTCGGGTGATTATTGAATCTTGTGCCAACAGTATGAAAGATCAAAAAGCCTGTAGACACAGGCTTTTTGTAGTCTGTTGTTTAACGAGGCTGTGCGGCAGTTTCCAGCTGGATCAGTAAATTGCCATGACGGTCTAATAATTTCAGGGTTTTGCCAAACACCTGATAATGGGTCACTTTGCTAAGAGCTTCATTAAATTTCTGGTCCAGATTGTCATTATTTGTGCAGGCCATGCGCGTTCCTGCCATCTGGCCCAGGCTCAGCGTGTCTTTGCTGGCAGTATAGCTGCCCATAATACGGTTACAGCCGTCTGCACCTGAAACACGTTGCGTAGCAGCATCGAATTGCAGGCTTGGGATATTATGTGCAGTTGGTGCAGTCTTGATTTCGGTATTACCAATCTGGGTCACAATCCAGGTCCGGTTTTGTAAAAGCTGTAAATTCTGGGTAGTTTGTGCTGCTGAATTGCCTGGAAGAGTTTCACAGCCCATGATGCTTAAGGTCGATGCCATAATTATTGCTGCGGTTAGTTGTTTTAACATGAAAATTACCTCACTTTTTGAATAGCTAACTGTATATAAACAAAAAAAGAATTTATCTGCCAGTCAATTTTGTATCCTGAAGATTGACTGAATCGGGTGTTAATAAAGTTTTGAAGCCGGCAAGCCGAGGCGAATCTGATCTGAATATTCTTTGCTGGATATCTGTTTTGGCTGTTGAATACGCGGATTAATATGGGCCTGTTGATACCAAGTCTGCATATTCCAAGCTTGATCTAGTGCTTTTAGATCATAAAGATAATTGGGCAAGTAGCCTGAAACCAGAAGGCGATAATCTGAAGGCAGGGCCTGCTGGGAAACAGCCTGCACCATGTCAAAAACCAGCGTCGTGCAGTTACTGGTCAGGGTATTATACCATTTAGGTTCTTCAGCTAGCGCATCGGCCTGACGCAGATATTCTTTGAACAGGGCCTTGGCCTGTGCTTTGGGCATATTGACCGGAAAGAAATAGACCTGTTCGTTCCGGATATGGCTGCGTGTATAGACAATATCTTTTTCATCCGAAGCCACCAGACTCAGCTCGTATTTTCGGAAAAAGCCGCCAATCGCAGAAAACTCTTCATGTTTTTCTTTACGGATTTCAATTGAAAAAGTCAGCGGTTTTTGGTTGGCAAAATCAAAGCTGACCAGCGTGTGAGCGATTTCAGGACCCATCCAGTAGGAGGTGATGATATTCACTCCAGTAATCTGGTTCAGGTCGAAGCTGCGGCTTTCCCAGCGTTCGACATATTTTCCGTTCGGCTGCCAGTCGAAATTTCGGATATTGTGTAAAGTGACTTGATCACCTTGCTGTTCAGAGGATAATAGCCGCGAAACTTCTGGGTTCCAGTCACGATCCTGACGCGCTTCAATACTGAAATATGCAAACAGGCTGATCAGGAACACCAGCAGGTACAAGATTGTATCGACCTGGCGTGAAATCAGATGCCGGGTGAAATAAATACCGAGTACGATGAGGGAAAATACCACCCAGCAGCCGATCAGGAGCATAGTGCCTATTTTGCCCAAAGGCTGCTGTATCCAGAGCATCAGGCTTAACCAGAGGCTGGAAAGCATCACGAATAGAGTAAACAGGCCACCCAGTAGCCACAGACTCCAGTGCTTTGCCGAGGGCGTGCGTCCTTGCATATCTAACCTTTTACTTAAATAGGCTTTATTTTTGATAGGTGGCAAATTCAAAAGCAATCCCGCTTTTGTCATCTATGTGTTGTGCAGATGCTACTTTTTTGAAGTCTGCCGGAATTTCCGGATAGTAGGCATCACCTTGTACATCCAGTTCAATATGGGTCAGTTCCAGGCGGTCGGTTATCTGCATAGTCTGTTTGAAAATTTCACCGCCCCCAATAATGAAAACCGTATCCGGCTTTGCTGAGGCTTTGACATCGGCAACCGCCTGATGCAGTGCCTCTTCAATACTATGCGCGACTTTGGTGCCCGCAAAAGACCATTCGGGATCACGGGTAATCACCCAGTTCACCCGTTTAGGCAAGGCGCGCCCCATAGATTCAAGGGTTTTACGGCCCATGACAACTACGCCGCCTTGAGTAATTTCTTTAAAATGCTTGAGATCAGCTGAAATATGCCATGGCAGATCATTGCCCTTGCCAATACAGCGCTGCTGATCCATAGCTACCACGTGTACCACTTCTAAATCTTGAAATGCCATAACAGCCCCTAAAGGTTGAATCCCGATGTCTCCCTCTGCCCAAAGCATCTGCAAATGACACATGCTGTTTGGTCAGAAGAAATAATCAAGAGGGATGATTCAATAATAAATTAAACGGCAACCGGCGCTTTAATCGCTGGATGAGATTCATAACCGACAATTTCAATATCTTCAAATTTAAACTGGAAAATATCTTTAACTTCAGGATTCAGCTTTAACTGACATAAGCCCAAAGGCTCGCGGCTTAATTGCAGTTGAGCCTGTTCAAAATGGTTGGTATAGAGATGGGTATCACCGCCAGTCCAGACAAAATCGCCAACGCCCAGATCACAGACCTGCGCAATCATATGGGTCAGCAGGGCATAGCTGGCAATATTAAATGGCACACCTAAAAACACATCGGCACTGCGCTGGTAAAGCTGACAAGACAGCTTGCCATTGTGGACAAAAAACTGGAACAGGGTATGACAGGGTGGTAAAGCCACCTGATTGGCTTCCTTCGGATTCCAGCCCGAAACGATCAGACGGCGTGAATTCGGATTGGTTTTGATTTCATTAATCAGCCATTTGATCTGGTCAAAACCGTCCTGGTGATAGCTGCCATCCTGGTTTTGGCTGGCACCGAAATTACGCCATTGATGCCCATAAACCGGACCCAATTCGCCTGCAGGGCGGCCAAAACGCGCAGTCTGTTCAGCAGTTGCCCATTCATCCCAAATCGAGACTTTATTGTCTTTTAAATATTGAACATTGGTATCGCCTTTCAGGAACCAGAGCAGTTCAATGACGATGGAACGGAAATGAACTTTTTTGGTGGTCAGCAGAGGGAAACCTTGGGAAAGATCAAAACGCATCTGATGACCAAATACCGAGCGTGTGCCTGTACCGGTACGGTCGCCTTTATCGCCACCCTGGTCGAGAATGTGTTGTAAAAGGTCAAGATATGGGCGCATAGTTCTCTCTGTTTAAAGCTATTGAAAATTGCCATGTTAAAAATAAAAAAAAGATCAGCTCGAGATTAATTTACTGTCAGAATGGCAATTTAAATTGCATTCATCATAGCATTTTTTAACGGGCTTTCATCGTTCCGCCCACAATAAAAACGCCTCTTGAGCGTCAGCTTAAGGCAAAATAATGGCCGCAGATGAATGGTTCAAAGGGGTGTTATAGATTAGGCTTAGCCACCGATCAGGCCAGGAGTGGGCTGAGTTTAAGTTTTAGCTTCGACCACTTTTATTTGGCGTGCTCATGATGTACCAGTGATTCAGGTTTTTTATGGGGGCTTTATTGCCTGAGTTGTAAACATGTAGATCCAGTGCTGAACCAGTAAACTTTTGTGCTTATTGAATTGTATATTTCATGCAATTTTTTAAAGGTGAGCCGATTTTCATCAATATGTTGTATTTTTAGTTTAATTGCCCTAAAGGCAATATAGATAGAGCGAATCTGGGAGCAATATACTCTGGTTTTTCAATGCTAAAAGTAGAAAATGTGAGACGTATAGATCAGTGCATGATTAAAAAGTTGAGTAAAAATGAAAATTTAACAGTAGGGGTTAATGTTTAAAAGAGCTAAATAAAATTTCACTATTTTCATGAAAAGTGCAGAAAAAAGAATCTCAAAAGAAAGAAGGCTTTAGTTATACTTTAACAACAATAGAAAAATTTAATTACATTTTATTCGTGAAGAATAACATTTAACCGTCTAGTATTCTCCGTTTGTTAAGAAATGAAAGCCAACATCTACGGCGAGGAGGAGTAGGTAAAAACATGGTTTATGATCAGCCCGTGAATGTGAGTGCAGTACATGCTCCTGTTCAAGCGAATATCATGTTGCGTTCTCAAGCAAGACAAAACCCGAAAAAAACCTCATCCGCTTCTGCAACTAAGGCAGTCGGTTCGAGTAACGGTCACCGTATCAATATTGAAAAATTCACCAGTTATTTACAGGGAATTACACGCCGGACCAGTACCCAGAAATGTGCACGTAGTATCCGTGTGGGATTGCAATCTTCCGGGGCAAAAATTGTCAATCATCCGGTGGCCGCAGCGGACTGGGGAAGTACCTTGAAACAACTGGGGTATAAGAAAATCAATCAGTCTTTTGACCGTCCTAAAAAAGGCGATATTTATATTATTGACCGCACTGCCAAGCATCGTTATGGACATATTGCTGCTTATTCAGGAAGTGCCTGGGTATCGGATTTTAAGCAAAACAGTCATGCAATCTATCGCACCAAGAACCTGACTTATAGTTATTATCGTCTGGCCCCAGACCTTTAACTTAAATACTATCAGCGTCTTAATTGTTACAGCGTCTGGCCCGATTGACATGGATGGACGCCAGAAAAAGTCCAATTGCTGCAAAGCCCAGACATTGTAAAGCCAGCGCAAATTTTTCCCAGTCCTGTGCATGTTGCGGCAGATAGCCCCATAGGGTGACCATCGCGACAATCGGGATGACCCGGCTGAGCGCAGCAAAGCCATTGGCATAAGGATGGCCGGCAGGAGTCTTGAAACGCAGCTGGCGCAGTCCATAGTTTAGTAGGCCAATTCCTACACTGAAGCTGATCCATAGCGGGCCGAGCTGAACCATGGTAGAAGCGCTATATATCAGAAGACAGACAATGATGACCACCACCAGTTTCATCTGACGGGTACAGCATTTGGAATACCAGTGCTCAAGCATGAGGTGGCTCTGGGTCTTGCCGGTTCTGATTCAAGAGTGACAGGGGCGAAAACAGACAGATGCTCAAAGTCATAAAGCCAATCCCCTGAGCACCCGGAAGTAAAATCTCACCCTGCTGCATGTGCATAAAAACCAGACTGATCACTAAAGCCAAAGGAATCCAGGCCAAGACGCGATAGAGCAGGCCAGTCGGCTTTTTAGAGGCAAAGTGAATTTTGCAGTAACGGCAAATCAAAAAAATAATGCCTGTGCCGACAAACATTAAAATGGCATCCAGTGGCAGCGGTTGCATCCAGTACAGTAGCGCCGTCATGGCTGCAATGACTATAAAAAACAGCAGTTTTTGCAGAAAAGATAGCTGCGGATTAAACCAGAACTCAAGCATACGAATGGAGGAATGAAAGGACAAAAAGTACTTTAGCATATTTTTTTCAATAAAAAAGCGAGGCCGCTGCCTCGCAATGTTGTGGGTCTAATTAACAGTTTTTCTGAGGACCCCAGTCATAAATTTTCTTCTGGTAGGCATACCACATCATCCAGAGGCCAATCAGAATCATTGGCAGGCTCAGGAATTGTCCCTTGCTCATCCAGCCAATAAACAGCTGGCCATTGTCCGGTTCACGGAAGAACTCGACGATGAAGCGCGCCAGGCCATAACCGATCAGGAACAGTGCCGATACTGCCATGCGTGGGCGTGGCTTCGCGCTGAACCACCACAACACAACAAAGAGAATCAGGCCTTCACACAGCGCTTGGTAGAGCTGTGAAGGATGACGTACCAGCTGCAAGGGGTCTGTCGGGAAAATCATGCCCCAGGCAAAGTTTGGATCTGTAACTTGACGGCCATACAGTTCACTGCCTATAAAGTTACCAATCCGGCCGAACATCAGACCTGTCGGTACGCAAGGTGCGATAAAATCCAGAGTCTGGAACCAGGTCATGTTATATTTCTTGCACCACCAGAGCATGGCTAAAATCACACCGAGGAAGCCGCCATGGAAACTCATGCCACCGGTCCAGATCTGGAACAGCCAGAGAGGGTTTTCCAGAAACTGGGAAAAGCCATAGAAAAATACGTAACCGACCCGGCCCCCAATAATGACCCCCAGCGCCCCAAAGAAAATCAGGTCAGACACCATATCCGAGGTCCAGCCACGCTGTTTGGCACGGTAGGTTGCCAGTCCCCAGGCAAATAAAAAGGCCAGTAGATACATCAGTCCATACCAGTGGACTTGCAAGGGCCCGAGCGAAATTGCCACGGGATCAATATTTGGATAGGTCAGCATTCCTGTTCCTTGTGATTCTGTTTTGCACAGATTTTAGCTGAAAGATAAGAAAAATGTTGTACATTCAATGTGTAAAGATCGAGAGCAGCAATTATGTGTATAGTGGCCTTAGCCTGGCAGGTACTGGAAGATACCCCGGTCTGCCTGATTTCAAATCGTGATGAATTCTATCAGCGTCCAACGCATGCTTTATATGAATGGGAACATAGTCCGATTATTGCCGGGCAGGACTTACAGTCTGGCGGGACCTGGATGGGCATTACCGCTTCAGGAAGATGGGCGGTGATTACCAATTTTCGTGATGGACGGGACCAGAATCATTATCCCACCTCACGCGGGCATATTATTCAGAAATTTCTGGAATCAGGGCTGCCGCCAATCCGTTTTGCCCGGGAACTGGAAAAGCATCAATGTGATTATGCCGGTTTTAACCTGTTTATGGGCGATCAGCATCAAGCGGTATATATGAGCAATCGGGGTGAAGCACCACAAGTGCTGGCGCATGGGGTGTATGTCGTCTCAAATGGACTGATAACAGAAGACTGGCAAAAAACCCGCCATTTGCGTAAGCGCTTTACCCAGGAATTTCTGCCGATGTTGCAACAGGACCGTATTTCAGAAGCAGAGCTGTATCATGCAACTTGGGATATTTTGGAAGATGAACGCCAGGTGATTCCAGATCTATTACCTCAAACCGGAATCAGCCTTGAAATGGAACAGCTGCTGTCTTCGACTTTTATTCAAAGCCCGACTTACGGCACCCGTTGTTCGAACTTCCTCAGAGTGAAAAGGGGGCAGTGGCAATGGCTGGAAAAATCCCAGCAAGGTGACATGGCAGGACAAGTGGTAGAGAAAATCATCACACTGCAATAAAAAATGCCGACATTTGTCGGCATTTTTGAGAGCTCTGGATTAAGCCTGAGCTGTTTCCAGTGCTTCACCTGCGATTGCACCACCATCTTTACGGGTAATCACCACAGTGGCAGAGCGAGGTACTTTACCTAAGCGGCTATAACGCTCACTTTGGTTAGCAGGCCATGCGCCGCCCGGGTGCTGCACGTTAACAAAGATTGCTTTGTAGTCCGGGGTAATGGTAACACCGGTAATTTCACAACCTGACGGGCCAACAAGGAAACGACGTACGCGATCATTGCTTAACTGCGCACCGACAAAAGTTTCTTGTCCTTCCTCTTTGGTGGTTGCAGCAAAGGCTTTATGGCCATCGCCCACGGAACCAGGAAGTGCAGCAAGCATCATACAGTTGGTTTCGTCGGTATATTGGCCATCATCAGTTTGAATCCATAAGATACCGCGTGGATCGAACCACATGCCATCCGGGCTAGAAAAGTCATTGAGATTATCCAGACCAGACAGGTTGATGTTTGAAGCGGCACGTGCTTCAGCGCCAAACAGGAAGATGTCCCAAGTAAACGTAGTGGCAGTGACAGTGTCATCAGTTTCACGGAAACGGATGATATGACCATTCATATTGCCTGAATTGCTGGCAGTTGAACCTTTGAAATCGACATAGCTACGCGGGTTTGCAGCATCCGTTGGGTAGGCACGACCACGGTTACTGTTGTTGGTCAGGGTAACATAGACTTCGCCATTTTCAGGGTTTACCGCCACCCATTCCGGACGGTCCATTTTGGTTGCACCCACATGGTCGGCGGCCAGACGAGCATGGACCACAATATCTGCTGCATCTTTGAAAGAATAAGTAGTATTGGACTGATCTAAACCATTTTTACCATAACTTAGCTCAACCCACTGGCCTGTACCATCTTCTTTAAATTGTGCAACGTACAGGGTTCCTTTATCCATATACTTGTCACCTGCAGCATAGCCACCATTGACATCTTTAGGATCCCAAACGGCTTCAGAGACAAACTTATAGATATATTCGCCCGTAGCATCATCACCCATATAGAATGCAAGTGGCTGGCCCACAATCGGATTACTAGAGCGGCAATCTTCATGAGCAAAACGGCCGAGTGCAGTACGCTTAACCGGGCGAGTGTTTGCACTGAAAGGGTCAATTTCAACAATAAAGCCACAGGTATTTATAGCATTACGGTAGTCACTTAAAGCATTGCCATTCGGATCAGCCGTAATGTTCCAGCGGTCATACAGATCACGATCGCCCGTGAGTTCCGCATCTGTCTTATCCCAAAGGTATTGACTTTCTGCAGACTTGCCACGGCCATAACGTGCTAAAGCAACTTGTTCATTATCTGGGCGTACATCACCCTCATCACGAGAGAAGTAACCACTCCAGTTTTCTTCGGCAGTCAAATAAGTGCCCCAAGGTGTATACCCATTACCACAGTTGGCAAAAGTACCACGGGTTAATGTCCCCGTTGGTGAAAAGCGGGTTTTGACCAGGTCTGAGCCACGTGCCGGTCCGCGCAGTTCCATTTCTGTTGCAGCGGTAATACGGCGGTTAAATGGGGAGTTCAAATTAATTTTTACGTTTTGAGTGTTTGGATCTTTCTGAATTTCAATGACTGAAACACCGTGAGCATTTACTTCACGAATAATCTGCTCTTCAGGACGTTTGCCATCTTCTGTTGTAATCACACCTACTGGTGTATGTAACTCAGATTGTTGTAGATACTCATGGTTTAAAACCAGTAAACCTTGTTTTGATTCTTTTAATGAGTAATTTTTCTTGGTTGGGTCCATGCCAAAGAATGACATCCCGTCGTGGTTATCACCTGCGCGGAATTGGTAAGATGGACCTGAAGGTAATTCAGAATCTGTTTTTTCAGGATAGCTGCTATTGATCGGATCGCCAACAGCATACAGAACATTAAGCTCGTAGCCTTCAGGCACACTAAAAAAGTTCTGGGTATTTTTTTTAACCGCTTCAAAAGACAGCTTGTTTGGACGTTGCGCCAGGTCGCTCCATACATGCTTATCATTTTCTTTATCTGGGTTAGGTGGGGTCGGTCCAGAAGAGGTATCATCGTTGTCATCAGAGCAACCGCTTACAGACGCTGCAAATGCCAAAGCCATGGCGCCGCTGCCTGTTTTAGCAATAAAGCTGCGACGGTTGATATATTGATTCAGAATCGTTTGGAAATGGGTATTATTTGAGGTATTGCTATCTTCGGTAAGGTCCTGACAAGGTATCATTTCTTTATTTTGCATTTGAAAGTCCTGTTAAAATCAAGTGTTCAGTTGTGTTGAAGTTGTTCCATACCATAAGCCTGCTATATGACAGTACGCTTAAGGAAATATTGCAATAAAGTGAAATAAGTTATTGGAATTAAAAATAAAAAGAGACGGTTGTAGCCGCCTCTTTTTATTCTCGATTGATTCTTTAGGTCTCGATATCTTTTAAACGTCTTTTCTCAATCAGCTTCCCGGTCAACAGCCCAGTCTCAAATAACAGCCACATAGGAATGGCCAGCATAATCATCGACAGCGCATCAGGTGGCGTCACAAACATGGCCACAAAAAAGCATCCGACAATAATAAATTTGCGTTTTTCAACTAACTGTTCGGTACTCACCACTCCAATTAAAATTAACACCAGGGTAATAATCGGGATTTCAAAAGTCAGGCCAAAAACCAAAAACAGTTTTAAACAGAAATTGAGGTAACTGTTAATATCCGTCATGGGAGCAACAGTTTCAGGGGCTACACTGATAAAAAAGTGCAGAATTGAAGGTAAGGCCACAAAATAAGCAAAACTGATTCCGAGATAAAACAGAATAATACTGCCCAAAAGTAGCGGCAGTGCCAGACTTTTTTCTTTTGCATACAGAGCAGGCTTAATAAAGGACCACAGCTGATACAGAATAAAAGGCATGGTGATCATCAATGCCAGAAAAAAGTTAAGCTTAAAGGGCGCCATAAATGTCGCTGTCACATCTGTTGCAATCATGGTCGATGTGGCAGGAAGCTGTGCACGTAGAGGCTCAGACAAAAGCTGATAGGTAGAATTGGCAAATGGCAATAAACAGAAAAACAGGCCGATCAGCACCGCCACAATTTTAAACAGGTATTTGCGCAGAATGACCAGATGCTGGGTAATGGGCATCTCTTCAAGCAGCGGCTGTTCAGGAATGGCTTCGGAATGGGCAGTAGGCAAGGAACTCATACGGCTACCTTCATATCCAGATATTGTTGGGGGTGGTCTACAGTGGTTTTAGGTTGACTGCGAGAGGGCAAGTACACCGCAGGAAGGGTGGTTTTTAAAGGTTCATAACTTAAAGATTTATAGCTGAGAGTTGATTGATCTCGCGTCATGCTGTGCTGCACCTGATCGGTTTCAAGCGGTTTTTGCAAATTCTGCATTTGTGCCTGCATTTTTGCTTCAAGCTCCTGAATACGTTTCATCTCTGCCTGCATTTGTTCACGCAGTTCCGATAAACGCAATTCACGATCCAGGTCATTTTGAATATTGCTGACGGTACGTTTAACTTTGCCATACCATTTGCCGACAAAACGTACAGCTTCAGGTAGCTTGTCCGGCCCCAGCACCAAAAGTGCAATGATCCCGAAGATAAACAGCTCGGTCATTCCAATATTGAGCATGGCAGTCTCTTAGCTTTTGACTGAACTTTCAGGTGTTTTTACTTGTGCATCAATCGTGCGTGGCTGTTGCAGCTGCGCTTGTTCAGCTTCTTCATCTTTCACTGACTTTTTAAAATCCTTGATTGCACCACCTACATCTTTGCCCAGGTTTTTTAACTTTGATGTACCGAACAATAAAATCACCACAATTGCAAAAATCAGTACATGCCAAATTGATAATCCAGCCATCATTTTATCCTCTTTATATTATGGCTCTATCTCAACAGGCTTTTATGACACAGAGGTGACGGTTATATTTCTTTTTGAAGACAAGAGAAGAAGCAAGACTGAATATGATAGGATTTTTTACATTGATACAAATGAGTCCTGTCGGGTATGGCACTGCTTCTGCCTCTGATCTCTTTTTTAACCGGATATTGGGGCATTCAATATTTAAAATCCCTTCGCCCCTTCATGGCAGCAATGCTGGCCCGGGTGCTGATTCCACTCGTTATCATTTATAACATGGTGTTTTATCAGCAAGGCAGCCTGTGGCTGCTTGGCTTTAGCGTATTCAGTTCCATTCTGCTATTCAGCCTGTTTTATGCTGTAAGTAAAGATAAACTCCGTGCCCTGTGTTTTAGCTATTTAAATGGGGTATGGCTGGGTTTTCCTTTTGCTCTGGCCGTTTTTGGACCTGAGGCCAGTAGTACGATTGTGGCGCTGTATATTGGTGGCTCACTGTTTGGCAATGTTGTGGCTGTTCTGGCTGTTAGCTCCACACGGCAGACTCCCCAATTTATTCTTAAAAATGTCCTGATCTCTCCACCTGTTATTGCTTTGAGTATTGCCGCAGTCCTGTCGTGTTGGGACTTGAGGGCTTATGAAATGCATCCGGTCGTGCAATGGGGGTATCAGGCCAATAAAGTACTGGTGACTTTTAGCGGAATGTGCATTTTAGGCATGTGGCTGAGTAAAGTGCGGATTCATTTACGAGATCTGCAACGTAGCCTGCTGCTTATCAGTGGCCGCTTTATACTTGCGCTGGGACTGACAGCAGCCGCTTATTTCACTTTGCCGATTCCACCTCAACTCCTTATTTATGCCGTCATGCTGATGTATTTTTTATTACCGCCTGCGGCCAATATTGTGGCGCTAGAAACGCATTATCAGGGTACAGGCCATTCAGCCAAATATATTGCGTCAGGAACAATTGCCAGTGCCATACTCATCGCGCTTTATGGCATGATCTTGCATATCTGGGTGCCGGGTTTATAAATATTCGATCAATACCGGGACATGGTTTGAATAAGAAAGGGCTTATTTATCGCTTTCTAACGCCCTTCTCAAAAGGAAGAAGGGCTTTGTTGTGCTCGCTTATTTCTCTAGACTGGCTTTAAACAGCTGCATGGCCTGACCACGATGGCTGATTTTATTTTTCTCCTCTTTACTCATTTCTGCGCTGGACAACTGCAATTCAGGCAGCCAGAACAGGGGATCATAACCAAAACCATTTTCGCCACGAGGAACTTCCAGAATTTCACCTTTCCAGATGCCCTGAAAAATTTGTGGTAGTGGATCTTCGGCATGCTGGACCAGCGCCAATACACAAACAAACATACCGTCAATGACTTCATTTTCTTTACGCAGCGGCTTGAGTTTGCTTAACAGCTTTTCATTATTAGCTGCATCATTGCCATGTTCGCCTGCATAACGTGCCGAGTAAATTCCCGGTGCACCGCCTAATACAGGCACACAAATACCGGAATCATCGGCAATCGCAGGTTTGCCTGAAATCTTTGCTGCGTGACGGGCTTTAATAATGGCATTTTCTACAAAGCTTAACCCATCTTCGACCGCATCTTCGATATTCAGCTGACCTTGCGGAACGACGTCGACAGGCAGTTGTAACTCTGCAAACAGTTTTTCAAATTCAGCAATTTTACCTTTGTTATTACTTGCAAGTACCAAGGTTCCCTGAGATAACCAAGCCTGAGCTGACATATATTCGTCACTTATGAGTTGAAAATACGGAACAGGTGATTTTAACCGAATTCAATCTAAAGTCGGCAATTTTACCTGAATTTATACCGCCTCATCTTTTGATGCGGTGAGCTGCTTCACCAGATGCTTTAAATTGCTGCTCCAGCAAGCCGGTTGATCTGCAATCAGGTAGGTGTTCATGATGGCAAAAGGTTCATGAATTTCCGCAACTTCTACCGCATTTCTAAAATGTGACTGCTCAACATAGGAGCGCGGTAAAATTGCCATTCCCATATTCATGCTGACACAGCTCATAATACCGTCCAGGCTACCCATTTCGATAATATGACAAACAGCGAGCTGTCGACTCTGTAAAAATAAATCGATGACACGACGGTAACTGCATCCTTGGCGGAATGCGAGAAATTTCTGTTGTTGTAGCGTTGCGGCAGTCAAGGGCTGTATGGTGTTTTTTGAAGTTACCACCACCAGCTGTTCTGTAAACAGATGCAGATTATACAAACCATGCACTGGCTCAGGACTGGCAATAAAGGCACAATCCAGCTGAGCATTCTGTACGGCTTCAATCAGTGTGCGGCTGGGGGCGGTCTGCAAGCTGAAGGATAGGGCAGGGAAGCTTGCAGAAAATCTGTTTAAGATCTGCGGCAGATGGACAGCAGCAGTAGTTTCCATACTGCCAATCTGGATCGGATGCGAAAGATAGGGCTTTTCCTCAATAAAAATACTTTTCACTTCATCATGCAGGGACAGGATTTTTCTGGCATAAGTGAGCAGCTGTTCGCCAGCTCTGGTCGTTCTGACTGGTGTTTTACGGGTCAGCAGTTCAGTGTTTAGCTCGGACTCAAGTTTTTTAATGTGGCTGGTGATATTGGATTGAACCGTAAATAGTTTGTTGGCAGCCAGAGAAAAACTTCCCAGCTCAACAACCGTCAGAAAAATTTCCAGGGATTTTAACTGCATACTTTTATCTCAAAATATCTCAAAAACAGATAATAGCTATCTCTAAGAATCATTTTACATGATGATGGTTTTTCATTCTAATGCATGAATGATTTAAACTTATGCAGTGTTAAAATTATGGCAGCTTTTTTTAAACAAGGTTTGCTTTATCTGACGATAGGGCTGACAGTGCTGTTTTTTCAACAGCTGGATGCTCAGTTTCAGCAAAAAACTGGCTACAAAAATTTCTTTGAGGACGTGCCTGAGCATTTTGGGCAATAGTTCAGACCATAAAAAAGCACCCAAAGGTGCTCTTTTGCAAATCCAGCTTATTGTGCCTGAATCCATTTGTCTGCACGGTCACGTGCCTGACGGATTTGATCTTGAGTCAGGTTGGCTGCCAGAGCCGTTTTCTTGCCTTCAGAAAGACTGATAACCTTATTGTCGAGCATGCCGTCACGAGTAGAAAGCTCATACCACTGATAGGCGCCCATATAATTTTTCTTTTTCTCTTCCATCATGGCAAGGTTAAAGCTGGCACGGTTATCGCCACGGCTAGCTGCCTTTTCAAAATACTGGCGGGCAAGCGTTTCATCTTTTTTAGTACCGATGCCATCTGCTAGCATACGGCCTACATTTAGCTGGGCTACGGCTAAGCCTTGATCCGCAGCAGCTTTATACCAGCTAAAAGCCTGACGCTCATCTTTTTGAATGTCTTTGCCATACTGATATTTAGTCGCCAGATAGAACTGTGCTCCTGGTTGACCGGCTTTGGCAGCTTTAATCAGGCTATTAATGTCCATAACTGAATATTGGGCGGCTTGGCTTGCCACTGATGGGCTTGGCGCAACATAATCTGCATGGGCATTTAAGCTAAAAAGTCCCGCCAGTAGCGTCGAAGTGATTAATAATTTTTTCATAGAGCGCTCACTCGATAAATTGCGACTTCACCAAACAGATTAGGAAGGTGCTTGCTGAGCAAGCTGTCCTGTTGATTCCCATTTACAGCGAGTCGATTAATAATATTAATATTATTTTCCGCACAAAGAGCTTCAAAGTCACGGAAGGTGCATAGGTGAATGTTCGGCGTGTCATACCACATATAAGGTAAAGCCTCCGAAACCGGCATTTTCCCTTTTAAAGCCAGAAAAGAACGGGTTCTCCAGTGGGCAAAGTTCGGGAAAGTAATAATCGCCTGTTTACCTACGCGCACCATGTCACGCAGTAATACGTCTGGTGCATCTACGGCCTGTAAGGCCTGTGCCATTACCACATAGTCAAAAGACTGATCGGCAAAACGGCTTAAACCAAGATTTAAGTCCTGCTGGATGATATTTAACCCGCGACTGATTGCAATTGCAATCTTTTCCTGATCAATTTCCAATCCATACGCACGAATATTGTGTTTTTTGCTCATGTGCGCGAGCAATTCACCATCGCCACAGCCCAGATCCAGAACACGTGAGCCTGGCTTGATCCAGCGTTCAGCAAGTTGTTGATCAATACGCATTACACAGCCTCCTGCGGGGTTGTTTTCAGATGTTCTTCACCACCCAGGAATGCACGCAGGGATTTAACGTACAGTGGAATTGGAAATAAGAAGGAGTCATGACCCTGTTCAGCATTAATATCTAAATAGCTGACCGGTTTATGATTGGTAATTAAAGCATCCACGATTTCTTGTGAACGCTCAGGCGCAAAACGCCAGTCCGTAGAGAAAGACACCACCAGAAATTGACACTGGGTATGCGCCATCGCCTTGACCAGAGACTGTTCATATTCACGTGAAGGATCAAAGTAATCCAGCGCTTTGGTCATAATCAGATAAGTATTGGCATCGAAGTTGCGGCTGAACTGTTCACCTTGATAACGCAAATAACTTTCTACCTGGAACTCGACATCAAAACCATACATAAATTTGCCTGATTTTAAATCACGGCCAAACTTCTGTTTCATGGCTTCTTCGGACAGATAGGTGATATGACCCACCATCCGTGCCAGAATCAACCCGCGTTTTGGATAGCTGTCATGTTCCAGATAACGGCCATTGTGAAAATCCGGATCAGATAGAATCGACTGGCGCGCTACTTCATTAAACGCAATATTTTGTGCCGAAAGCTTTGGAGCACTGGCAATAATGACACATTTCTTTAAACGGTCTGGATAATCCACCGACCATTGCAGGGCCTGCATGCCACCGAGCGATCCTCCAATGATCGCATACCAGACCTTAATACCAAGACGGTCAGACAGGATGGCTTGAGTCTTGACCCAGTCCCGTACCGTTACCAGTGGAAAGTCTGGACCGTACGGGCGATTGTCATTTTCTGGATTGGGAGAGATAGGACCGGTCGAACCACTACAGCCGCCAATATTGTTGAGCGCCACCACAAAAAACTTGTTGGTATCGATGGCTTTGCCTGGACCAATACAGGCATCCCACCATCCGGGTTTCCTGTCATCTTCATGATGATAGCCCGCTGCATGATGATGGCCTGACAAGGCATGACAAATCAGAATGGCATTGGACTTATCGGCATTGAGTTCGCCGTAAGTTTCAACCATCAGTTCAAAACGTGGGAGGATGCGACCGCATTCAAGCTCTAACGGCTCTTCAAATTGGAACTTTTGTGGGACTACAATGCCCACTGAGTCTGCTGGAAAAGACACGGGAATGATTCGCCTTAAAACTTTAATATGAATAATAAAAGGATACCATTTGCAGGTATCCTTCAAAAGTCATTTTAATGCTATGAATGATAGTTAATTCTTATACTGTAGCTTAGACCGCTGCAGCAATCACCTGATCAGTGCTTAATACTCCCTGTTCGATCAGGCGGTTGGTACAGGCAATAATGGCTTCAATTGAAGAGGTCACAATGTTGTCGTGGACTCCGGCACCGAATGCAGACTTGCCTGTACCTTTGACTTGAAGCTCAATCAAGGCCAAAGCTTTGGCATGGGCACCTGAACTGATGCTGCGCTCTTCATAGCTTACAACATCAATTGGCAGTTGCAGCGCATCCAAGATCGCAGAAATCGGACCATTGCCTTGGCCACGTACATGACGTGACTGACCTTCAATCTCAAGATCAAGTTCAATCACCTGACTGCCATTTTCATCAGACAAACGATAGTTCTTGGCAGAATAATGGGCATCTTTAGCAGCCACATAGGTTTCTTTAAACAATTTCCAGATTTCAGTAGCAGAAATCTCTGTACCGTCTTCATCGGTTTTTTGCTGGACGATTTGCGAGAATTCAATCTGTAAACGACGTGGCAAGGTCACGTTGTAGTTAGATTCTAACAAATAGGCAATCCCGCCTTTCCCTGATTGTGAGTTAACCCGGATCACTGCATCATAGTCACGGCCCAAGTCTTTCGGGTCGATTGGCAAATATGGCATATCCCAGATTTCTTCGTTTTTCTGGAACTCAAAACCTTTTTTGATCGCATCCTGATGCGAACCGGAAAAAGCAGTAAAGACCAAATCACCAGCATAAGGATGGCGTGGGTGTACAGGCAAACCGGTACATTCTTCAACAGTGGCAATAATTTCGTTGATGTTGGAGAAATCCAAGTTCGGTGCAACACCTTGGGTATACATGTTCAAAGCAATCGCAGCCACATCGACGTTACCGGTACGTTCGCCATTTCCAAAGACACAGCCTTCCACACGATCAGCACCGGCCATAATGGCCAATTCAGAAGCTGCAATACCGCAACCACGGTCATTGTGGCAGTGCACAGAAATGATCACACCGTCACGACGCTGGATATTGCGATGCATCCATTCTACCTGGTCGGCATAGACGTTAGGACCTGAAACTTCAACTGTTGCCGGCAAGTTCAAGATCACTTTATTGGTCGGAGAAGCTTCCCAGATTTCAGTCACTGCATCACAAACATCTTTAGCCACTTCCAATTCAGTCGCCGTAAAACATTCAGGGCTGTACTGGAAAACAAACTCGGTTTCAGGCTGTTTAGCGGCGTATTCTTTAACTTTGGTTGCGGCATTAATGGCAAGCTGCTTGGCCCCAGCAACATCAACATTTAAGACTTTTTGACGGAAGGTCGGCGAGTTCGAGTTATAGATATGCACGATCGCACGTTTTGCACCTTGCAAAGATTCAAAAGTACGCTGAATCAAATGATCACGTGCCTGTACCAACACCTCAATGTAGACATCGTCCGGAATATGATTTTCTTCAATTAGCTTGCGGGTAAAATCGAAATCAATTTGCGATGCAGATGGGAAGCCGATTTCAATATGTTTGAAACCGATTTTTACCAGCATCTGGAACATTTTGAACTTCTGCTCGATGTTCATTGGCTCAAAGATCGCCTGGTTACCATCACGCAGGTCGGTACTCATCCAGATTGGGGCCTTGGTGATTTCATTATTCGGCCATTGACGGTCTGGAAGATCGACACGTTGATACATGCGACGATATTTTTTACTTGGATCTGCCAACATCATGAAAGAGCTCCTTTGTAGTCTGGCGTACCGTGCTCTTGGATGAAGCGGTCGCGGGAACTACGGCATAGATTTTGTCTATAATCGTGCTCATGCAGAAGGTCAACGTCAGGAAAAAAGCCCAGAATATTTTTGGAATATCGTCATCTGGATTTGCGGGACTGCTGCATGATTACCCTATACTCCAGAGTTTAATCCAGTTAGGGCGAAAATTTTTTGCTTTTTTTATAGATTTTAGTTGTATCTTAATAAAAATTTTCTTGTAAACCATTCAAGGTGAAAAAATATTTTATTATTGGCTTTTATTATTGTGGGTTTTTCTTTGATTCTATCAGTCTGGCTAATATTTTACTGAATCAGTTTGAAAAATAAAAGACTAGGGTACTTTATAACTCGCTGGACTCGCCTTAGGTGGGCCTAAAGCTCAGCCCATTTGCGTATCAGGTTATGATACAGATTGGTCAGTTTCATGACCTCGGCATGCTGATCACCCAACTCGATTCTTAAATTCTGAATTGTCTGATCCAGATTAAACAGCATATGGCGCTCTGCATCATCCCGAATCATGCTTTGTACCCAAAAGAATGAAGCAACCCGGCAGCCAGAAGTGACCGGCGTCACTTTATGCAAGCTGGTCGACG
Organism: Acinetobacter sp. S4400-12; assembly: GCF_024129495.1. Lineage (NCBI taxonomy): Bacteria > Pseudomonadati > Pseudomonadota > Gammaproteobacteria > Moraxellales > Moraxellaceae > Acinetobacter > Acinetobacter sp. S4400-12. The sequence goes on from NZ_JAMXYB010000002.1 coordinate 118,593, forward strand.
GATACAGAATCATATCGCCAGCGGGAAGTTTGACTTCATGATAGCCATAGGTGTCTTCGACCACCAGTTCACCACCTTGATATTCTTCCGGCTCACTTAAAAAAACCGTACAGGATAAATCGGTTCTAAGCCGCTCGTTGCTGCCACGAATACGGCGGATCGAATTATCCACATGGAAACCGAAAGCTTCATTATTTTCATAGCGGTTAAACAGAGGAGGAATAATATCCAGCGGGATCGCAGCGGATAGAAATAAAGGATGCTGGCCCAAGGCTTCCAGAATAATCGTACTTAAGTGCTGAGTCAGGGGATGATCTTCAGGCAATTGCTGATTCTGTTTGACGCTAGCAGACAGTGTGCCAGCAGTCACTTTGCCATTGACCCATTCAACTTGAGCCATTTCTTTGCGGAAATACTGTACCTGCTCTTTGCTCAATACATTTTGAATATGATGCAGCACGAAAAATACCTGAATAATTTTGTTTGAGTGAGCATAGCCCCAATGCTAGAGCTATGCGAGTCCGATTTAATTAGTATTTGAAGTTCAGAGAAAGCACGGCACTACGGCCTTCTGCTTCGGTTGCATAATGAGAGGCATAAGCTTTAGTGAAATAACGCTCGTCGGTCAGGTTGTTGACATTCAATTGTAAGTTAACATTCTGGTTCACATGATAACGTGCCATGGCATCGTAACGCACATAACCTGGAACCCACTTGGTATTGGCGGCATTCCCATAGACCTTATCCATCGCAACTGCGCCAGCACCCAAGCTTAGCTGGGGTAATATTTGGTAGGTAGTCCACAAGGTGGCTGAATTTTTTGCCACGTTTTGAACTTGATTCCCCTCATTGGTTGCGGTGCCATCATCGACAATTTCACTGTCTAAATAGGTGTAGCCTGCCGAAACAGCCCATTTGTCAGTAATGTTGCCATTTAAGCCAAGCTCAATACCATCTACCCGGGTATCACCAATGTTGCGTGTGGTGCCATCTTCTACTGGGGCGCGAGTATTGGTTTTCTCGGTACGGAAAATGGCTGCGGTCAAATTAAGCTTGTCATTCAAGACATCCCATTTGCTCCCTAACTCCATGGTGCGGACTTCTTCTGGGTTTAAGTTTTGAATTGCTGATGTAATGCCTTCAGAACCATCACCACCATCGACACCCACCGGGTTGGTAGAAGTTGCATAACTGGCATAAATTGAACCATTTTCTACAGGCTTGAACGTTAAACCAGCCTGATAATTGATAAAGTCTTTATCATTTTTCAGTTTAACTATGGTTCCTTCCGGATTATTGGCATTAAAACGACCCGCAAGCATGGTTTGCTTAGTCGCGTAGTCATCCCAGCGTAAACCCAAATCTAGCAGCCATTGTGGATTCAATTCAATACTGTCCAAGAAGTACACAGAAGTCGACTTGGTTTGCGTATTGTATCGGTCTGCACCATCTGTACTTATTGAGCCGGTCCAAGGACCGCGATCAGGATTTTGAACTGAAGTACACCAGCCTGAACTGAGATCGTCAGGCGTACACGCATTATGTACGCTACCTGTCGTATTTAGACCGTCAATAATATATTGCGTACGGTCAGTTTCCTGATCTGAATATTCGGCACCCAAGTTAAAACTATGTTTAAACATGCCAGTATTAAATTTACCGATTAAAGCCAATTGATCGGTAAAAGTCTCAGTATTGGCGACACGTGAGTTTACACGTGCCCAGACGTCGCCAGTTAATGCGCCTGTTGTTGTGTCATAAATATTACCTTTAGAATCATCTGGATTTGTCCATAGATAATCATTTGTTGACTTATTAAAAACAGTCGTATTGGAAATGGTCAGATTATCCGTTAGATCGTGTTCTAATTTAAGCGTGCCAATCTGATTTTCCTGTTTCTGGAAGTCACGATCTTTCCAACCGTAGTATTGACCTTGTTGAACATCAATAGGCTTACCGTTGCCATTTAATCCTGCATTTGCACTCGTTGCAGCAAATGGATTGTTATAAGGCACACCTGAATCCGGCATGTCATCCGATTTTAAATAGTAATAACTTAAAGTTGCACGGGTAGGGGTGTCCAGACCAAATACAATACTCGGTGCAATACCTGCACGTTTGTATTCAGCACCGTCTTTTTGACCGGCTTTTTCATTCTGATGACCCATCACGGCAACACGTGCCGCAATACCATTACCAAAGTCTTTGTTACCATCTAAAGTAATACGTTGATAATTATCTGTACCGCCAGCAACTGAGCCTTCTAGAAAATCGCCCGCTTTAGCGACTTTAGAAATCATGTTAATGCTGCCGCCAGTGGTGCCTGCACCGCCCATGGCAGAAGCAGAACCTTTGGTCACTTCAACTTGTTCTACCGCAAACATTTCACGGTTTTGAGAAGTCGCATTACGCACGCCGTCTACATACATCGAACTTTCAGAGTTATAACCCCGGATAAACGGACGGTCACCATTCGGATTGCCCCCTTCACCTGCACCCAAGGTAATCCCCGGAACTGTACGCAAGGCATCGCTTAAGGTAGTGACTTGTGTATCTTCGATTAACTGTTTTGAAATGACCGAAACTGACTTAGGGGTATCGAGTAAAGGCGCAACAAATTTGCTATTGGCAGATTGATCTACTTTAAGGCTGGGCGCTTGTTCAGCTTTCACTTCCTGGTGAATCGTCTCAAGCTTGATGATATTTTCATCCGCCATTGCCTGCGCGGCTACAATTGACAAAGAAGAGGCAATCGCGGAGGAAACGATCTTTTTGCGTGTTGTTATGTAAGTCATGGTAAAAGAATTTATCTTGATTTGGGTTTGAAGATGATAGTAATTATTATTATCATTTCTATCTTTGTAAGATTGGTATTAACGATAATAAAAAACAGACCAATAGAAAAGTAAATGAAATAAATAAACAACTTGTTGTTAAGTATATGTTTTTTATAAAAATTGAAAAATATGATAGTTTCTTTTAATTTAATTGATAATAATACTTATTTAGATCTGCGTTGGTTTTAATAAAAATTTTTGAAAATTATAAAAAAACCCTACATTAAGCAGGGTTTTTTTGTAAGAAATATCAATTAAATATCAGAAATCGTATGAAACAGATAACCAGTAGTTACGACCTGCTAAATATGTGCCATCTAATCCTGATAGATATTTATAACTTTGAGTGGTTTGGGTAGCAGTTCCATCAAAATATTCTACATTCTTATGTTCAGTAAAATCTTTATCTAACAAGTTATTTACTGACATATTCAAGCGTAACTGATCATTTACTGTATAACTGGTACCTAAATTAAATAAATTGTAGCCAGCAAGTTTATTTCCAGACGCCTTATAAATTGCTAAATCTTCAGCATCTGTAGGTACAGAAGTTGAGCGAATACGACTTGATTTATATTCATGTTGTAACCAAAGATCAAAATCAGGATTAATATGCCAAGTTGAAGTTAAGTTAAATGCATTACGTGGATTGTTGTTGTAATAATTACCTTCAGTTTCAGGTTTATTACTATCAGTAATCTTGCTCTTTGTATAAGTATAAGCCGCTTTAAGATCCCATTCAGGAATGATGCTGTATTGTAGTGTGCTTTCTACACCATAGACTTCAGCTTCATTAGCATTAATATTCGTTGAACACGTTTTGCCTGTTGTACAAAGAGGATGGTCCTGAGCGCCTACACTGACAATTGCATTTTCAACTTCATTATAGAAACCAGTCGCTGTAAATGTAATTTGATCATTTGGCTGGAAGTTAAAACCTAGCTCATAGTTGGTCGATTCTTCTGGTTTTAAATCAGGATTACCAAAAACAAAACTTTGTCCTTGTTTGCTCAGGTTAATCAAATTGTCCTCTAAAGCTTTGGCTGACGGAACTTTGTAACCTGTACTCACACCACCTTTAATGCTAAGAATGTCATTCGCATTCCAAACTAAATAAGCACGTGGACTGAAGTGCCCGCCAAAACCTGAGTGATCTTCATAGCGGCCACCTAAAGTAAAACCGAGGTTGTCAAGAATACGCCATTCATCCTCAGCATAAAAAGCCCACGATTTGCTGTCAAATTCATTTTTACCCGTAATATGTTGGGCAATATTATCTTCGATGGTTTGTTCTTTGTATTGTGTACCTAAGGTTAACTTGTGATTGCCTAAATTTGAAATAATATGGCTGTCAGCAATAAGATCTGTGTTGTTTAAATCTCGAGGACTGCCGATTAGTGGAGATTGATCGAGAATTTCTTGTTTTGAAAAAGCACCAGTAGGTAAGGATCGTCCTTTTGTTTCGGTTTCAGAATGACTGATATAAGTTTTCCATTGGCCAAAGTCGTAATCGCCATCATGACCCACTGCAAACTGAGTACGATTGAACTCTAATTCATCTTTGTATCCTGGCGCTTCATTTGGTTTTTTTACCCAATCCAGGTCACCTAAACGGCTATCCTCATTATTATAGGTTTGGCTAGAGTGGAAGGCGTCAAACCAAAGCGAATTTCGGTCATTCATGACAAATGATAATTTAGCACCTACATCATAATTGTCGGCTTCATTTGGACGAGGATCACGGCCTGTTGCACCAGCTACAATTCGTTCAGATTTTTGACGATCTAAATATGAACCACGAAGTTGCAATCCCAGTTTTTCATTAATTATAGGGCCATTGAGTAAAAAACTGGTTTTCCAAGAATCCGCTTCGGCTTTGCTTTCCATCACATTGCCACTGACAGTGACATTACCATTCCATTCATCACTAACTTTTTTAGTGATAATGTTAATGACACCGCCCATGGCATCTGAACCATATAGGGTAGACATTGGACCACGAATGACTTCAATACGTTCAATGGCTGAAAGTGGTGGCATAAATCCTGTTGATGTTTCGCCAAAACCATTTGGAGTGACATCAGTCGATGTAGTTTGACGACGGCCATCAATTAAGATAAGTGTGTCATCAGCTCCCATTCCACGCATGCTGACATTTAGGCCGCCGGTTTTACCCACACCATTACGAACATCGATACCAGGAACATCTGCTAATAAATCAGCAATACTGGTCGCATTTTTCTTTTCAATATCTTCTTTTGTCACTACACTAATGGATGCTGGTGCATTCTTAAGCTCTTGTTCAAAACCCGATGCTGAAACCACAATTGTTGACAGCTGATGTGTAGTTGTTGGAGCAGCTTCCTGAGTAGTCTGTGCAACAATCGAAGTTGCGGTGACTCCCAGAATGGCTCCAACAAGAGGACGAAGAGTAAAAGTATGCATAACCAAAATTCCAGTTTGAGAGAGTGTAGAGTTTTGTATCAAATTCGATAGAGAATATTAATAAGAATGTTTATCATTTGCAATAAAAATAAATAATTAACTTTAGGCAGGTTACAAAAGAAGAAAGCGCTTTGAAGAAAAGAGAGGCAAGGAAAGATAAATTAAAAAAATTAGAAAAAGAGCGTATTTTTTGTATATCCTTTAAGGTTGTCATATAATGTGGCACATTTTTTTATAAACCTGTTATTACCAAATATATAGAGGAAGCCATGCAAGTAACTTCTGAAGCGGTTTCGGGCGTTGCCCGTCGTTTAAATGTTTCTGTACCGACGAGCCGTATTAATGAGCAATTTGAAGCTCGTTTAAAACGTACTGCTAAAACTGCGAAGATCAACGGCTTCCGTCCAGGTAAAGTGCCTGTGAACGTGGTTCGTCGTGAATACGGTGCAGGTATCTATCAGGAAGTTGTAAACGACATTATTCGTGATACAGTATTTGAAGCGATCCAGCAAGAAAAAATCAATGCTGTTGGTATGCCAAATATCGAAAAAACTGAGATGAAAGATGATGCTTTAGTATATGAAGCAACTGTTGAAGTTTATCCAGAAGTTGAAGTGAAATTCGAAGGCCTGGAAGTTGAACGTAAAGCGTCTGAAGTCAATGACAAAGACGTTGACACTATGCTGGAAAACCTGCAAAAACAACGTGCTTCTTGGGCTGAAACAAAAGGCATGGCGAAAAAAGACATGCAGGTGACTTTTGATTTCGAAGGTTCAATCGACGGCGAGAAGTTTGAAGGCGGTTCTGCAGAAGACTTTAAACTGGTATTGGGTTCTGGCCGTATGATCCCTGGCTTCGAAGATGGCATCATCGGTATGAAGAAAGGCGAAGAGAAAGTTATTGATGTAACTTTCCCTGAAGACTACCAGGCTGAAAACCTTGCGGGTAAACAGGCTCAGTTTAAAATCACTGTAAAACTTGTTGAAAAGCAAAAACTTCCAGAAGTTGATGCTGAATTCCTGGAAATCTTTGGTGTTTCTGCAGAAGAAGGCGTAGAGAAATTAAAAGCTGACGTTCGTAAAAACATGGAACGTGAAGTGAAAAATGGACTACGCAATCAAGTGAAAGGTGCGACTTTTGATGCGCTGGTAGCTGCAAACGAAGTTGAACTTCCAGCTGCAATGGTTGCTCAGGAAATTGATCGTCAGCGTCAACAGATGATCCAGCAGTTCACGCAGCAGTTTGGTGCACAAGGTGCAAAAGCATTTGATTCAAGCATGCTTCCAGATGACCTGTTCAAAGAACAAGCTGAAAAATCAGTTAAACTTGGCATACTGGTGAGCAAGGTTCTGGCTGATGCGAAAATTGAAGTAGATCAAGCGCGTGTAGATGCGTATATCGAAGATATGGCTTCTTCTTATGAAGATCCAAACGAAGTCATCGAATACTTCAAAAATGACCAGCAGCAACGTGCTCAAATCGAAGCAGTTGTACTTGAGGACCAAGTAGTGGATCACATTCTGGCATCTGCTAAAGTGACTGATACGACTGTAAGCTATGAAGACTTATTGAAAGAGCAGCAAGCTCGTCAACAAGGCTAATCCTAGCTGGTCATAAAAAGGCGCTTTATGCGCCTTTTTTTGATAGCGTAATTTCACCTGATATTCAGTTTTTCACAAAACTAATGCAAAAAATATCTTGGAATTGCAAGCGAATATTTTGCAATTTCAGTCATTATCCCTCATATTGTGAGTATGGATTAAGTCACAAAAATTTAGGAATAAATAAACGTATGTATGTTCCAATGATCGAAAACGCTTTAGTTCCAATGGTGGTAGAACAATCCTCTCGTGGCGAGCGTTCTTTTGATATTTATTCACGTCTTTTACGTGAGCGGGTTATTTTTCTCTCAGGTGAAGTTGAAGACCACATGGCCAATCTTATTGTGGCACAAATGTTGTTTTTAGAAGCTGAGAACCCAGATAAGGATATTCACCTGTATATTAACTCACCAGGTGGTTCAGTCACTGCGGGTATGGCCATTTATGACACCATGCAGTTTATCAAGCCTGATGTGGTGACTTACTGTATGGGACAGGCGGCTTCAATGGGTGCGTTCCTGTTGAATGCCGGAACCAAAGGCAAGCGTTATTGCCTTGAAAATGCGCGTGTCATGATTCACCAGCCTTTAGGTGGTTTCCGTGGACAAGCTTCGGATATTGAAATTCATGCACGTGAAATTCTGTTCATTAAAGAACGTTTAAACCGTTTAATGGCTGAGCATAGTGGTCAGGACTATGAAAAAGTGGCACGTGATACTGACCGTGACAACTTTATGACTGCTCAGCAAGCGAAAGAATACGGTCTTGTGGATGAAGTACTTACTAAACGTCCATAAGTTTTACAGATTGAGATATTGGAGTAAATATGTCCGAACATCCTCAAGGACAAAAGCATTGTTCATTTTGCGGTAAAACGCAGTCTGAAGTCGGAAAGCTGATTGCAGGCGAGGACGCATACATTTGTAATGAATGTGTGGACGTATGCTTAGATTTGGTTCAAACCAGTCAGCAGGTCGAAACCAATGACTGGGCGAACCGTCCTTTACCGAAACCGCATGAAATCCGTGCAGCGCTCGATCAATATGTCATTGGTCAGGATCTGGCGAAAAAGACCTTATCTGTTGCAGTGTATAACCATTACAAACGTCTGAAAGTACAGACCAATGGTAAGAAAGCAGATGACTCTATTGAAATTGCCAAGAGTAATATCCTGTTGGTCGGTCCAACCGGTTCAGGTAAAACCTTATTGGCACAAACCCTTGCCCGTCTTCTAGATGTGCCTTTTGCCATGGCAGATGCAACGACCCTCACAGAAGCAGGTTATGTGGGCGAAGATGTTGAAAACATTGTACAAAAGCTTTTGCAAAAAGCCGATTATGATGTGGAAAAGGCACAAAAGGGGATTATCTATATCGATGAAATCGACAAGATTACCCGTAAATCTGAAAACCCATCCATTACCCGTGATGTATCGGGTGAAGGTGTGCAGCAGGCTTTACTGAAAATGATCGAGGGTACGGTTGCTTCTATTCCACCGCAAGGAGGACGCAAGCATCCACAGCAGGAATTCATTCAGATTGATACTGCAAATATCCTGTTTATTTGTGGTGGTGCATTTTCGGGTCTGGAGAAAATTGTACAGCAGCGTCAGGAAAAAGGTGGTATCGGCTTTACTGCAGAAGTGCGTAATAAAGATGAAACCAAAAAACTGTCGGAGCTGTTCCGTCAGGTAGAAGCCAATGATCTGGTGAAGTTTGGTCTGATCCCAGAATTTATTGGCCGTCTGCCAGTCATTGCAACACTGGATGAGCTGGATGAAGATGCCTTAATGCAGATTCTGACAGAGCCAAAAAATGCCTTAACCCGTCAATATCAACATCTGTTTGAGATGGAAGATGTGGATCTGGTCTTTGAAGAGTCAGCCCTACAGGGGATAGCTAAAAAAGCACTTGAGCGAAATACAGGTGCGCGCGGTTTGCGTTCGATTCTGGAAAACGCACTCCTTGAAACCATGTATGATTTGCCAAGCCGCACTGATGTAGGCACTGTAGTGGTGAATGAGGCGGTAATTAATGGTGAGGCTGCACCGGAATTCAGGGCGGAACGCCAGCCCCAATCTCAGGAAGAGCCGGTCAGCAAGATTGATTTAAAGGTGGTAAATAGTCGGTCTGCCTGATTGCTATTCGTCAGAAACGTGCGAAAACCTCGTGTTTTCGCACGTTTTTTATTTCCAAATTCTAAACCCGAGTGTTAATCTCAACATCTGGGCGTGGACGCCTAAAATAAAAAAGCAGGGCACCTGCATAAGCAAGAAGAAGAAAAACGCAGTGAGGGATAAACATGCGTGGAGTCGCAATAGTACTCATCAGCAGTTTGGTATTGATGGGGTGTCATGGTAAAAAAGCCCTAGTTGAGCCTAGTCAGCCACTCAGCACTTTAAAAAATATTGATCTTGAAAAAAAGCCGGGTTTTATCGAACAGCATCGTATGGGTATGATGAGCATTGGCGGCTGGGTTAACCAGAAACAGGGACAAGCTTTCCAGACCGTTCAACCACAGCATGCTGATGCAGCGATCGTATATTTATATCGTCCAGATTCCAACTGGAACCGCCAGGAAATTGTGGCAACCAGTCTGTTTATTAACCAGCAGCATATTCCAAGTTTATTGCACAACCATTATTACTGGGTAGAGCTTCCGGCGGGTAGTTATCGTCTGAGTAGCAGCCGACCTTTAGGCGCTTTACATTTTCAGAAACCCAAGTATCTGGATTTCAGTGTTGAAGCGGGACAGTCCTATTTTATTAAATATGATGAAGAAAATTTTAATACGCGCCGCAGTATGTCTGGGCCTTTGATGCTCATGCCGCACAATGTAGGGCTCAATGAAATTGCATTTACCCAGCTCAAATCACATAGCTTTAATTTTGTTGCCCAAGACCAGAAAACTGGCAAGGTGCGTAAAAAGGCCCAAAAAATTCAGATGCCTAAATATGATCCTGCAACTGATGTACAGCTGATTGCACCTTTTAAACTTTGGGATCCACGTAGCTGGTAATACCATCAGTTCATAAAAAAAGCACCCAGATGGGTGCTTTTTTTATAGCTTAAATTAGCCCTCAGCAGCATCAACTACTGGAATCTTACCAATTTTCGCCTGCCAGATTTTTGGAGCAGTGGCGTGTACAGAGGTACCGTTTACGTCCACAGCCACAGAAACCGGCATATCTTTCACTACAAATTTGTAGATCGCTTCCATACCCAGGTCTGCAAAAGCAACAACTTCCGCTTCACGGATCGCTTTAGACACCAAGTACGCAGCACCACCAACAGCCATTAAGTAAGTCGCTTTGTTGTCTTTGATGGCTTCAACAGCAGCAGGACCACGGTCCGCTTTACCGATCATGCCAAACATGCCAGTCGCTTCAAGAACTTGACGCGTAAATTTGTCCATACGTGTTGCAGTAGTAGGACCAGCAGGGCCAACGACTTCATCACCGACTGGATCGACTGGGCCTACGTAATAGATGAACTTGCCTTTCAGATCTACAGGAAGCTCTTCACCATTGTTCAGCATGTCTACCATACGTTTATGGGCTGCATCACGGCCAGTATAGATGGTACCGTTAAGAAGCAGGGTATCACCTGGTTTCCAAGAATTCATTTCTTCCTGAGTGATGTTATCGAGGTCAACACGCTTAGAAGAAGACGAATCCCAAGTCACAGATGGATAATCTTCAAGGCTAGGCGCCTGAATATGTGCTACACCTGAACCATCCAGGGTGAAATGTGCGTGACGGGTTGCTGCACAGTTCGGAATCATACCAACCGGTTTACCCGCCGCATGACATGGGTAATCTTTGATTTTAATATCCAGCACTGTGGTTAAACCGCCCAGACCTTGAGCGCCAATACCAAGTGCATTGACTTTCTCGAAGATTTCGATCCGAAGTTCTTCTAGTTTGTTTTGTGGACCACGACGAAGCAATTCGTCCATGTTGATTTCTTCCATCAATGCTTCTTTGGCCAGCATCATGGCTTTTTCCGCAGTACCCCCAATACCGATACCGAGCATACCAGGAGGACACCAGCCGGCACCCATAGTTGGGACGGTTTTCAGTACCCAGTCCACGATTGAATCAGACGGGTTTAACATTGCCAGTTTAGATTTGTTTTCTGAACCGCCACCTTTTGCAGCAACCGTAATATCCACTTTGTTGCCTGGAACAAGTTTGTGATAGATCACAGCAGGTGTATTGTCTTTGGTGTTCTTTCGACCAAATGCAGGGTCTGCCAATACAGAAGCACGCAGTACGTTTGAGTTTTCTAGATAACCTTGGCGTACACCTTCATTAATTGCATCATCCAGGCTCATGGTTAAATCAAATTTAACATCCATGCCCACTTCAACAAATACGTTGACGATACCAGTATCCTGGCAGATCGGGCGATGGCCTTCTGCACACATGCGTGAGTTGATTAGAATTTGCGCGATTGCATCTTTCGCAGCCTTGTTCTCTTCACGGTCGTACGCACGGCTCATCGCTTGGATGAAGTCTTGTGGATGATAGTAAGAAATGAACTGAAGCGCATCTTTTACGGATGTGATCAGGTCATCTTGCTTGATAATAGTTGTCATACAAATATCTCTTGAGCGGGCTGATAGCTAGCGGGCTAAATTATAAGACAAAAGGATCAGGTTGTGGGCATTTTGCGGGGACATTGGCTGAAAGTTTATAGTTTGAGCAACTGCTCGCTGTGAAAGTCTCTCTGAACTGTCATAAATGATGAAAAAAATTGCCTATATTTAAACTTATATTACAGCTTTATTTTTATATAAATAAATTATTTTGTCATAAATTATTGATTTTTATAAATTAATATAATTTATCGAATATTTCATTTTTGTCATATAACTGTCATATATCTGACTCATAATGAGCGCATTAAAAGGAGACCTTGAACATGACTACAAGTATCTTAATGGTTGCAGGCTTTTGTATTTATATCGCAGCAACGTGGATGTATGGCCAAAAAGAAGATCAAGCTTAAGCTTTATCTTCTTTTTGCATTTTATACTCTCAGTATTCTATTCTTCTTCAAATCTTCAAATCTTCAAATCTTCAAATCTTCAAATCTTCAAATCTTCAAATCTTCAAATCTTCAAATCTTCAAATCTTCAAATCTTATTACCCTATTATTTTACGTGATGAAACACAGCTATTTTGTCCTATTACATTCTTAACTGATCAATACTGAAAGCCTGAATACCCTTACACATAGTCGGATTCTCAGCGCTTAGACTAAAGATTCTTTAATTTTACTAATGGGCAACTGGAATGAATAATATGAATGTAAATGACATCAAAGAACATGCCTCGGTAATTGCATCATGCGGCACGCAAGTCGGAAAAGTAGATCATTTAGAAGGGCAGGACTCAATTAAACTCACCAGAAGTGATGATGAAAATAACGAGCATCATCTGATTCCTTTGAGCTGGGTAAGCGAAATTAAAGGGGACAGTATCATGCTAAATAAAACAGCAGAAGATGTGCGTAAGGAATGGCAAACGCTATAAGTTGAATTTATCCACTTGTTAAGTGAATAATTTTCAATGCATGAGAATTAAAAGTAGGAATGCGATTTAATTTTTTAAGTCCAAGTCTGCCAGTCCAATGACTGGCAGACTTTTTTATGCAATTGAAAAAGAAAAATAAAAACCACCCAATTTTTCAATCAAGTGGTTCTATAAAACTTGAAAGTGTGTGGAAAGCTGAGTAGAACTTAATCTAGTTGACGGTTTGCTGATCCGCTTGAATGGCTGTCAAGGCAATCGTGAACACGATGTCATCTACTAATGCACCACGTGACAGGTCGTTGACCGGCTTGTTCAAGCCTTGCAGCATTGGACCTACACTAACCACATTGGCAGCACGCTGTACGGCTTTATAGGTGGTATTGCCGGTATTCAGATCTGGGAAAATGAATACATTGGCGCGGCCAGCCACTTGCGAGTCTGGAGCCTTTTGACGGCCTACACTTTCTACAGAAGCAGCATCGTACTGCAATGGACCATCAATCAGCAGATCTGGACGACGTTCCTGAGCGATACGGGTCGCCTCAGCAACTTTTTCAACTTCTGCACCTGCGCCTGAAGTGCCGGTAGAATAAGAAATCATCGCGATACGCGGATCAATTCCAAATGCTTTGGCAGAGTCGGCAGACTGAATGGCAATTTCAGCCAGTTGTGCCGCATCTGGATCCGGGTTAATTGCGCAGTCACCATAGACATACACTTCATCCGGTAACAGCATAAAGAAAACTGAAGATACCAAGGAGTAATCTGGAGCAGTCTTGATGAGCTGGAAAGCAGGACGAACAGTATTGGCAGTCGTATGCACGGCACCAGATACCAGACCATCGACCTGATCCAGTGCCAGCATCATGGTACCTAGCACCACGCTATCTTGTAACTGCTCACGGGCCTGCAACTCATTGATTTTGCCTTTACGCAGCTCGACCATCTGGGCAACATAATTTTCACGGATCAGGTCAGGGTCAATAATTTCCAGATCATCTGGTAATTCAATACCACGAGCTTTAGCCACTTCAAGCACAGACTCTGGCTTGGCCAGAAGAATACACTGAGCGATATGGCGTGACTGACAAATGGCTGCTGCCTGTATCGTACGTGGTTCATCACCTTCTGGTAATACAATGCGTTTTTTCGCTGCAATAGATTTTTGTACCAGTTCGTGGCGGAAGGCAGACGGAGAAAGACGCGGCTTGTAAGAACCATTAAGGGTGGCGTTCAACCAATCCGGATTAATATGACTGGAAACGAAACGAGTCACCTGTTCAGCACGCTCAATATCATCTACCGGAATTTCATTGCTGAGATTGGTCAGCTTTTGTGCGGTTTCAAATGCACTTAATTCTGTATGCAGGATCGGCAGCCCTTGTTTGAACGCAGTCTGGCAGAACTCCAGTACCAGATCATTCGGCTGGTAGTGTTCGGTCAGAACCAGTCCAGCCAAAGGAATGCCATTGCTGCTGGCCAAACTACTTGCCAGCAGAACATCAACACGGTCTGAGGCACTGATGATGAGCTCACCTGCAACAAATTTATGCAGTTCATGTTCGATATTGGCAGAAATCAGGCTGCTGTGCTGAACGCGGCGCTGTTTAGCTTCACCTTCATTGATCCAGTAAGCAGAAATGTGGGCAGCCAGATCTGAGATACGTGGCACACTCAAGGTTTTGCTAAAAGGCACCAAACCGATGACTGGCAGCTTTTCACACCCAATATGCGGATGAGTCTGCTGAATCGCAGCAACAAATTTTTCTGTATCTTCAATCAGGCGCAGAGCAGGGTTGAGAGTAACCGGAATCTCGGCAGATTCTTCTGACAGGCCTTTAGTGCGCATCAACAGAATTCCGGACAGGCGTGTTGAACTTAAGCCACCGAAATTGCGGATCTGCTGTTCTAACTTGTCGGCGGTTTGTAAAGGCTGCTGAATATCCGCATTGCTTACGATCACGACTTTGGCATCCAAAGCCTGCGCAAGTGCGGTATTCAGGTCATCGGCAAAACCGTCAGTGGTATTTGGCAATAAACCTTGCACGATGATCAGGTCATGCTGCTTGGCAATCTGGCGGTGCAGACGGACTGCATCTTCAAGCAGTTCATCCTGTTCACCCTGACTCAAGCGTTGCAGAACCGTGTTATAGCTAATCGGTTCAACCGTCTCACTCTGAGAAATATGATGATAGAGCGCCGTGGTACGGTCTACGGTATCTGCTCCTTCCTGAGTGAAAGGTCTGAGAAATCCAGCCTTAACACCCTGACATTCCAGTGCATATACCAAACCCAGACATGCAGATGTTAGGCCTACACCTTCCCCAGTCGGAACCAGTAAAATCGTTTTCATACGTATATCAACAATTATAAATATCAGATAAAAGGGGGTTACGCCTGCTTAAGCAAGCGCTGGTTCAGCTTCATACTTTTTTATAGAAGCACTTTCTACTTCAAGCTCAACCACATTTTCGGTTTCTTTTGCGATGCGAGCTTCTTCATCCGTTGGCACCACCCAGATTTGTGGACCTGTTCCGTTGTCGATGCGACCTTCAGTGCCACGCTTTAAGTTATTGTTGCTGTCTTTATCTAGGTTAAAGCCAAAGTGTGGTAGGTAAGCCATAGTTTTTTCACGGATATAGGCAGAGTTTTCGCCAATACCACCGGTGAAGAACAAGCCATCCAGACGAGGTAGGCCACAGCTTAGGGCGGCCAGAGATTTTGCTAAACGGTAGCAGAATACTTCAATCGCCAAAGTTGCATCTTCATTACCATTTTCAGATGCTTCGATCAGGGTGCGCATATCATTGGACAGATTGTCAGATAGGCCGAGCAAGCCGCTTTCTTTATTGAGCATTTTGTCAATTTTATAGATATCCCAGCCCAGGTTGGCAGCCAAGTAGCTATGCAGACTTGGATCGACATCACCACTACGCGTGCCCATCACCAGACCTTCAAGCGGAGTTAAGCCCATTGAAGTATCAATACTTTGACCATTCCATACTGCACAGGTCGAGCTACCATTGCCCAGATGTGCAGTCAGCCAGCCACCTTGTTTAAAACTGCCTGCCAGTTCAGAACCGCGATCTGAAACATAGGCATGGCTCGTGCCATGGAAACCATAGCGGCGTACACCGTGCTCAGTATAAAGGAATTTTGGTACCGCATAACGGTAAGCATGTGCTGGCATGGTTTGATGGAAAGCCGTATCAAAAACTGCAACTTGCGGCAAATCCGGGAACAGGCGTTGAGTCGCTTCAATTCCGATTAAGTGTGCCGGGTTGTGGAGCGGGGCGAGTGGAGTCGCTTCACGAATTTTTTCAATAATCTCATCAGTAAGCAGCTCGGCTTTAGTCAGGCTGCCCCCATGAACAACACGGTGTCCAATCGCATCCGGCTTGTAGTTGGCCAAACGCTCGAGACCGACTTCCAGTGCTTTTTTATGATCTGCAAATGGAATATGAATATCGACTGGCTCATTACCAACAGTCACGCCTTTAATGCGGGCATTTTCTGTGCCTAAATTCTCAGCTAAACCATGAATACGGAAATCTTGCTCCTCAAGCAATAAGGCAAACTTGATTGAAGAAGAACCACAATTAATAACTAATACTGATTTAGACACGACTGATTACCCGATTTCTAATTAAAATTCTCATCCATTTGGTTGATCTGTTTGCTGACAAATGCGAGGCAATATAGATCTGTGAACATGTTTTAACATTAGTTTTTTTACTGTCCTAGATAGACTTTAGCAGATTAGACTTAAGCATTATCGACCCAAGGAACAATAATAATTAAAATTTATCGGCTCATAGTTTTCATTTATAAATAAAATGATGTTGAAAATATGAACGATTTAAACACTTTAACCTATTTATTACCGTATTTTGGCTGAATGGTTTTCCAGTGTAACGCTTAAAATGCGCTCTAAGATGACAAAATACAATTTTATAAAAAATTCCTGTCTATTGTGACCTGCGGGTTTTCTTTTAATATTTGAGTTGCAGATCATATAGATTCAGCCTTAGGAACAAGGCTGAATCCATCCTTCCTTATTATTGGCGAATCTGACCATCACCAAAGACAATCCATTTTTGTGAAGTTAGGCCTTCCAGACCGACCGGGCCACGGGCATGGATTTTATCGGTTGAGATTCCGATTTCTGCGCCCAAACCATATTCAAACCCATCGGCAAAGCGGGTAGAGGCATTCACCATGACAGAACTTGAATCTACACCTGCTAGGAATTCACGTGCCAGACTATAGTTTTCAGTAATAATTGAATCGGTATGATGCGAACCATACTGGTTGATGTGCGCGATTGCTTCTTCAATGCCAGACACGACTTTAATTGCCAGAATCGGTCCCAGATATTCGGCATACCAGTCTTCTTCAGTGGCGGTATGCACCTGTTGTCCCAGAATGCGCTGGGTTTCACGGCAGCCCCGCAGTTCAACCTGTTTCTCCTGATAAAGCTCAGCAATTCTTGGCAGGAATTCTTCTGCGACTTTCTCATCGACTAGTAAAGTTTCCATGGCATTGCAGACGCCATAGCGATGAGTTTTGGCATTCAGCGCAATAGGGAGGGCTTTCTGTAGGTCGGCTTGTGCTTCAACATATACATGGCAGTTGCCATCCAGATGTTTGATGACCGGAACACGCGCTTCATCAGTAATGCGTTCAATCAGGCCTTTGCCTCCACGTGGCACAATCACATCCACATATTCAGTTAGGGTAATCAGATGGCCCACGGCAGCACGGTCTGTGGTATTGATCACTTGTACCGCAGTTTCAGGCAGACCGGCGACATTCAAGCCATGTTGAATTGCAGCTGCTATTGCCTGGTTGGATTCCAGTGCTTCCGAACCGCCGCGTAAAATAATGGCATTTCCTGATTTTAGCGCCAAGGATGCTGCTTCTAGGGTGACATTCGGGCGAGATTCATAAATCATGCCGACTACGCCCAGAGGAACACGCATCTTGCCCAGCTGGATACCGGATGGGCGATAAGCCATATCGGTAATTTCACCGATCGGGTCGACCAGACTGATCACATCTTTAAGGCCTTGTAACATATCTTTAAAGCGTGCGGGGTTGAGTTCCAAGCGATCCAGCAGGGCACTATCCAGATTGTTCTTATGTGCTTTGGCCATATCCAGCTGATTGGCTGTCAAAATAGCTGGCTGGTTATTTTCTAAAGCAGTATATATTGCTGATAATGCGTTGTTTTTCGTTTGGGTAGACGCGCGAGCCAAAATGCGAGAAGCCTGGCGTGCCTGCTGTCCTACCGTTTGCATATATTGTTCAATAGACTCTTGCATAGCGGTTGATCACTCAGAAATTTCACTTCGATATTAACAGCCTGTTGCAGCACAATGAAGCCCGTCACTTAAAATTCATAAGCTTTTCACTGTTTCTAAACATTTTGAAATTGTTTTGGCTTTAAAAGCAGATAAGTGGTGATTGAATCAGTTGCTTGTGAAAAGCACCTCTGTATAGAATGCTGAAGAACGACATTGAAGTCCTAAACTAAAGAGCAGGATGCGTGTTCAGGCTCAGCGGAATGAACCTGACATAAGAACTGTAAATAATGACTTGCACAATAAAAATAAGGCAAGGATGAAGGAGAGGAATATGAATTCCATTATCCAGATGGATGCCCAAGCATTAGACCAGCATAACCATTACGGTTTTTTTGATCTTTATGATAAGCACTGTTTTAAACAGCCCGCCCGTACTACATGGATTGAGGGCTGGAAAATCGAATATATGGCCATTGCCCGGCCTGACACCCTACATATGCGGCCCATGGTGATTATTGGCGGCGCTTTTCAGAACTTTAATTCCTATAAATATTGTGTGGAACAACTATTTGATGCAGGTCCAATTATTCTGATCGACCTGCCTTCTATGGGGGCTAACCAGCAGATTAATAATGTCGATACCGGTGTATCGGCTGGAACGCTGGAGCTGGAAACTCTGGCAGGAATGCTGGGGCAATGGCTGGAACAGATGCAGTTACCGAAAGTTGCAGTTCTCGGCATGTCATTGGGGTCGGTGGTTGCTTCATGTCTGGCAGATCAGCGTCCTGAACTGGTAGACCGCATGATCTTGATGGGCGTTATGCAAAAGACCCGAAAAAGTTGGCGTATGCTACTGGAAGAGTCTTTGCAACTGATGAAAGAAGAGCGCATGGAAGAGTTTGGTCAAGCCGTCATTTTATATCTGGTCAATCATGCCCGTTTAAATGAAACCCGAATGTCGCCTACAGCGAAGCGCCTGTTCTTTAAGCAAATGTCTGAATTCACGGCCACCGAGCAGGAACGCTATGATATTAACTGCAACCGCTTGTTAAGACTGACCAATGTACCTATTCCACAGTGCAAGGTATTGGTGGCTTGCGGACAGTATGACAGTTTTACCTTGCCGTATGAGAATGCCAATTTTGCCTTGCAATGTCCAAATATGCAGTATGTACAGATTAGGGGTGCAGATCATGTGCCTCAGTTACAGCGCCGTAAGGAAACCATGAATCTATTTGCAACCTTCTTACGCGATGAACCTGTGGATCAGCTGGAAGGAATTATTCCGTTCAGCCGTGAACAGATGCAACAACTGGAACGCCGTGGGGAAGAGCGGATTTGTGTGCAAGCATCTCAGCGCTATCTTAGCCATCGTCATTCTGAGCTGACCTTTAAGGCAGAGATTGTGGATATGAGTTTCTTTGGGATATTGCTACAGCTCGAATCAGGGCAGAGCGCACAGGCAGCAGCTTATCCACGAGATTTGGCTTTGCATTTAGAAGATGAAGAGGGTGAATTCAAGATTGAATGTCTGGTCTTTGAACATGATGACACCCAGTTGCGTGCCTTATTTAAGCATGGCAGTTTTGAAATCGCAGAACGTTTATTACATTTTGTCCAGACGCAAAAAATGCTGTCACAAGCTGAAGTATTTGAAACTGCCATTTAAAAGCTAAAATGAAAATATAAAAAACAGCGTGGTCAAACGCTGTTTTTTTTCACCGCATGCACCATCCAGACCAGATCGCCTAGATGTTCATCCTGCTGAATGTCCTGATTTTCAGGATGAGGCTCGACAAAATAACGTTGTGGTTGTTGTACTGTGACCTGAGTAAATCCGGCCTGCTGGAAAAACTGTTGCAACTCCTGTGGAGATTTAAAGTGAAAGCTAAATGCACTGCGTGACATGAATTTCAGTAGACGACTCGAAGCCCAGATAAAGTTGGCCAGTCGGTTTTTGATGGGTTCCGGGTAAATATCACTTAAGTAATGCACTTCACTAAAGTTTTGGCCGTAGTCAGTTATGCCTTTAAGCAGAGTAAATAACATGTTCTGGTCAAAATAATTGATCAGGCCTTCGCTAATGACTACCAAGGGCTGTGCAGGGTTAAACACCTGAAAAACCTCAGCCAGTTCTTCTGAAAAAATATCGGCGCTGAGTACTTCTGGAGCAGTTTGATCAATCTGGCGCAAGGCAGCAGTTTTGGTTTTGGCCATCTCTGGTAAATCCAGCTCGCGATAATTGAGCTGGGGGAATTTCTGTCTAAAGTTCCAGCTGCGTGGCGACAGGCCTGAGGCAATTTCCAGAACCTGTATAGCAGGATGTTGCTGAATTAATTGACATAGATGTTCATCAATCATCTGGTGGCGTTGCTTGAGCGTAGTACGCATACTGCCCCCCACATAATGTTCCGCCCAGGACTCCAGCGGATGCACCATTTTTGCCAGAAATTTGCCTTTAGAGGTGGCAAAGACCGGATGGGAGATGCCCATTTTGTACCAGATATAGCCGGTATAATGTGCGGTAAAAGAAATATGGCGATGTTGTAAAAGTGCATCTGTCATGGGGTTCTGACCTTATTGTTTTTTTAATTGAGGCTCAATTGAGCGGGTTTTCTTGCATCATAATCAAAAAGGAACACTTTGTCGTGTTCCTTTATCGTATTGGAGAGTTTAAAACAGCAGCAAAAGTCTTAGCGCATCTGTTGCTTAAAAACTAAAATTTCATCCCGGATCATGCGCCAGTCATCGCCTAAATCCAGTTCTGCTCCAATCTGAACAGCCGGAATTTTGCCGCGCATACGTTCTAAACGCTGCTGATCTGGCAGAGGTAAATCCTGAATAGCTTCAAGAGCAATACACTGTGCAGCACGGTCATTACAGACCAGACCCATATCACAGCCAGCTTTTAATGCGGCCTGAATACGTGCATCGGCACCTCCGGCGACACAGGCAGCCTGCATGCTTAAATCATCGGAGAACAAGACCCCGTCAAAGCCAAGTTCCTGACGTAAGACCTGTTGAATCCAGAACTCGGAGAAGCCTGCCGGATTTGGGTCAACTTGACTGTAGATGACATGAGCCGGCATGAGAGCATCCAGTTGCGACTGCAACTGGATAAAAGTCTGCATATCTTTTTGGCGAATATCTTCATAGCTACGCATATCGATGGCAGCAGCAATATGTGAATCTGCCTTGACTGAACCATGTCCCGGAAAATGCTTGCCAGTTGAGGCCATGCCGGCACGTTTTATGCCTTTGAGAAAAGCGCTGGCAAGCGGAACAATATCCTCAATCTTTTTGGCAAAACTGCGATCACCAATCACATCGCTGATGTCATTTAAATCCAGGACCGGGGCGAAGCTGAAATCAATCCCGACCGCCAGCACTTCGGTTGCCATCAGCCAGCCACATTTTTCTGCCAGTTCCAAGGCCCGGGCGCTGTCTGACTGATAAAGCTCACCAAATTTTCCCATAGCGGGTAGCAGGGTAAAGCCCTGTTTCAAGCGTTGGACCCGCCCGCCTTCCTGATCCACGGCAATCAAAATATCCGGGCGAACTTGGCGCATATGATCAGTCAGGGCACGGACTTGAGCGGGTGACTTGATATTTCGACCAAACAAAATGACGCCGCCGACTTGCGGTGCAGTCAATAGTTGAATATCTTCTGAAGTGAGGGTAGTCCCTGCGATGTCGAGCATCAACGCGCCAATCATATAAGAATCCGTTTGATAATTTTTAGAGAAAAACAATACCTGAATTTTGCAATGATTTGCTACACTTTGTCAGCACAGAATATGATAAAACTACACGACATAAACATATTAAGTTGTTTAAGATGCTGAATACTTTAGATTCTGCTCAAAAAGCAACACGGTCAAATTGGTCCTTAGGCCAAGGAAGTACGAATTATTTATGAAATTTCAAACATTAGCTTGTGCAGTTGCGATTGCAACAGGCGGATTATTTTTCACCCATGTCGTAAATGATGCGATTGCTGCCAATAATACCGAAGTGGTCAGCAAGGTACTCCAGCCGACTCAAGAGCAGGCTTTGGTATCTCGTCAGCTGGCAAGTCTGGTAGACCGTCAACACTATTTGAATATGCGGCTGGATACACAGACCTCTCAACGTATCTTGGACTTTTATATTGATAGTCTCGATGCAGATCACAGCCTGTTTCTGGCCTCTGAAGTTGAAGACTATAAAAAACGCTTCGGAGCGAATTTTGGAGCCAGTCTGAAAGCGGGTAATCTGGCTGGTCCTTATGAAATTCATGAGAAATACCGTGAGCGTTTGGGACAGTTCTACACGTTCATGCTGGAAGAGCTGAAAAAGCCGCAAAACCTGCATCAATCCAATGTTTATATTGAAACTGACCGCGAGAAGTCACCGTTCTTTAAAACAGAGGCTGAACAGCGCGCACACTGGTCGAATATGCTGGTTTCTCAGCTGATCAATCTGACGATTAGTAAAGAAGAAGAACAGGCGAAGCAAAAGGCATTAAAGGAAAATCCTGAACTGGCCAATGGTCAGGATCTGACTGGACCGGAAGATTTGACCCCAGCACAGACGCTGACCAAACGTTATACCCGTCAGTTAGAGCGTTTGAGCCGGATCAAGAGTGATGATGTACTCGACAAAACGCTTAATGCCATGATGTTGACGTATGATCCGCACAGTAACTATTTCCCGCCAGTCGATGCGATGGAGCTGAATCGTCAGACCACCCTGCAACTGGAAGGGATTGGGGTGTCGATTCGCCCTGAACGTGGCAATGAAGATTACACTAAGATTGAAACCATTGTCGAAGGTGGTCCTGCTAGCAAGTCAGGTCAGGTTAAATCAGGTGACCGTATTATTGGTGTGGCGCAAAATGGCGAACAGATGGTGGATGTCATTGGCTGGCCAAGCAATGAGATCGTGGGACTGATTCGTGGTAAGCGCGGCACCAAAGTCAGCTTGCGTCTTTTGGGGGCTGGTGCAACCATGGGACAGGCGCGTAATGTGACGCTGGTACGTGATGTCATTCAGGAAGAAGATGCCGGGGTGCGAACCCGTACGGTAGACATTCAACGGGATGGTAAACGCTATCAATATGGCGTGATTGAAATCCCGTCTTTCTATCTGAATTATCGTGCCCGTCGTGCAGGAACGGACTATCGTTCTGTCTCGGAAGACACCAACAAAGCCTTAAAAGAGCTGGCTGCAAAAAATGTAGCCGGGATCATTGTTGACCTGCGTAACAATCCGGGCGGTTCGCTGGAAGAAGTGGCACGTATGTTAGGTCAGGTGATCAAGTCTGGTCCGGTCGTCCAGATTCGTGATGGCAACGGCAATGTTAGCATCTTTGAAGATGATGACGGCGGCGCACAGACCTATGCTGGTCCGTTGGCGGTCATGGTAAATCTGGCCTCTGCATCTGCCAGCGAAATCTACTCGGCGGCGATTCAGGATTATGAGCGTGGGATTGTGATTGGCAGTACCACTACAGGCAAGGGAACTGCACAGGTGCAACTGGATTCCCTGGCTCATGGTCAGGCGACCTTGACCCAGCGTAAATTCTACCGGGTGACCGGGGGAAGTACCCAGAACAAGGGGGTGATTCCGGATATTAAACTGGTGGATATTTATAATGAAGAGTTTGGTGAGCGTAAAGCGAAGAATGCCCTGAAATGGGATACCATTCCAACAGCTCCGTTCAAACGTGAAGGTGTGGTGCAAAAATATGTACCGGAACTGGCTAAGCTTTCACAGCAACGTGTATACCAGAATCCGCAGTTCAAATATCTGGAACAGCGTAAACAGATTATGAAAAAAGCGGATGAGCAAAAGCGTGTAGTGCTGGATCTGAAACAGCGTAAGGCAGAGCTTCTGGCCATAGAGCAGCAAACCTTGGATGCTGAAAATGTACGCCGTAGCGCTACTGGTCTGAAGCCTTATCCAAACTGGGAAAGTTATCAGGCTTCTATGGATGCCTTAATTGAGACACGTGCCAAAATGAAGGCCAAAGACCGTCCGGCCTTGCCTGAGGAGGAAGCGTTTGTGATCGAAGCTGCCAATGTCTTGCATGATCATGCAAAATTGCAGGGTAAATCCTAAGTTAAAATTTCTAAAAACAGCCTGTGGATACAGGCTGTTTTTATAGTAGAAACTATATAAAAATTAGAAGGATAAATGCTATTTATATAAGCAAAAAGAAAAAAACTGTGACTCTAGTCGAATAATTCAAGTGAATTTTTTAGTTTTAAGCATTTGCTAAAGTCCAAAAGCCTCCTAATATATTCAGGATATTTTCTTCCTTGCAAAAGTATGGATATTTAGAATGGCAAGGCTTATTTAAAATGAAAAAAATAGGGTAGTGATTGCCTTCTAGATGGGAGGAAAATTCTATTTAAATAGAGCAGATTGAGCTGGATGGATGTGGCAAGACAGGTGTAGAGCAAAATAAAAATGACAGGTCAAATGGAACACTGTAAATGATGGATATGCATTATGATGTGAACTTGGCCTTGGGATCAGCATTGATGGCTCTGGTGATGTGCTATTTTGCTGTTTCATTTGAGCAGAAATTGCTGGGCAGCCAACCGCTTGAATCTAAAAAAATGCTCATACTCGGGGCAGGTGCCTTGTTTACTCTGGCGATCTGGTCAGTTCACTTTATTGGTCTTGTTGCAGGCCAGTGGCCAGTTCAGCTGAATATGAATTTTAAACTGAATATTATTTCGTGTCTGATTGCCTTTACCAGCTCAAGCCTTGCTGTCTGGTTGATCAGTTGCCAGATTTTACCTTTGGCCCGTCTACTCCTCAGTGCCATCGTGATGGGACTCGGTATTGCCGGTTTGCATTATATTAGCATGAGAGGTTTAAGCATCGACCATTACAATAGTGCTTATGATCCGCTCGTCATGCTTTGTTCGGTGCTGGTGGCTATCGCGGGATCGGGGCTGAGTTTCTGGATCGTCTATAAATACAGATATTCCAACTCTCCCATTCTGATCCGGTTTATGGCTGCCAGTTTTTTTACCCTTAGCCTAATTGGACTGCATTATGGGGGCATGGCCGGCGCCAGTCTTTCTAGCGGGGCTGAGCAGCTTAAGCCGATTAATTCTTTCAGCGTCGAGGTTTTGCTGGCCCTCGCTTTGATCAGCAGTCTGATACTGTTAGGCGCCCTAAGCGTGGCAATATGGGAATCTCGCCTTAACTATCGCAACCTGCAACTGGCCTGGGCCAATAAAGAAATTGAGAATCGGGGTATTCAGGATACTTTGACCCAATTACCCAACCGTTTATATCTGACTGAATATGTGCAGCAACTATTTTCTGCGCAGCAGCCTCAGCAGAAGTTTGCCTTTTTATATATTGATCTGGACCGCTTTAAAGCGGTGAATGATGTCTTTGGCCACCTGTCTGGAGATCAGTTATTGATCCAGTTCAGTCACCGTATTGATTCTTTGCTCGATGAACATACGCAGTTACTGCGCATAGGCGGTGATGAGTTCCTGCTGGTCATGGAAAATACCGCTGTTGAACAGGCTTCAAACATGGCGGAACAAATACTAGAGCAGATTCAGGATGGTTTTCTGATCAATGGCAAAACGATTAATATTTCAGCCAGTATCGGTATAGCCTTATATCCACAACATGGCACCAATCTACAAGATCTTCTGGTCAATGCAGATACCGCTATGCTGAATTCCAAATATCAGGGCCGTAACACCTATTCGCTATTCAATTGTTCTTCTGAACAGCATGAAAATAAAAGCCAGTCCAAACTGATTAATGATTTATATAAAGCGGTAGAAGAGCAGCAATTTATTCTATTTTATCAGCCAAAATTTAATTGCGATGATCAGATTTGTGGGGTAGAGGCCCTGATTCGTTGGCAGCATCCCTTACATGGCCTGCTGGAGCCGAGTATGTTTATTGGCGGTGCTGAAAAAACTGGCCTGGTGATTCAGATAGGATATTGGGTCTTGGAACAGGCCTGCAAGCAGATTCAGCTCTGGGAAAAAAGTAAAACTGATTTTTTCCCGCTGGCGGTGAATTTATCCGCAGTCCAGTTTGAGCATAAGCACCTGTGCAGTACACTGGAGCAACTCTTAAAAAAATACGCTATTCAACCTGGCCATCTGATGATCGAAATTACTGAAACCACTGCGATGCATTATATTGATGCCAGTATCCGTACCCTGGAGCAATTGCGCAATATGGGGATTCAGTTGGCAATTGATGATTTTGGTACCGGACATTCCAGTTTTTTATATCTGAAAAATTTGTCCGTTGATGAGCTGAAAATTGATAAGGAGTTTATTCAGGGGCTGACTGAAGGTTCAAAAGAAGAAATGATTCTGGAAAGTATTATCCAGTTGGCCAACAAGTTAGGTTTAAAGGTGACAGCAGAAGGGGTAGAAACGAAACAGCAGGCTAATATCCTGATCCGCCTTGGTTGTCAGCAGATGCAGGGCTATCTGCTGGGTAAGCCGATGACTGTTGAGCAGCTTGAAGCATGTAATTTTCTCGGCTTGGATTAGAGTTTGCAAGGCCGTCCTATGCTGGGCTTTTCTGTCTTCAACTGTTCAGCCCTCCCTTCAATTATCATTAAATACGGTATAGAGCATTGGGTAGACAGAATCAGTTCAATCTATAACTGAAAATTTAGCCCAAAATTGGATTGAATAACGACCGGATAGCGCCGTAAATCAGCCTGATTCCAGACTAAACGGTGTAACTTCAGATTAACCTTCATCTTTTGATGCAACTCGAAGGGGGCAACAACCAGGAGGAGTAAAAATAAACTAGCAGTCACGTATTAACAGTATATTTTTATATTTTTAAGGCTAAGATAAAGAAAACGAGACAAATAAGGAGAATAATGGTGTTATTACTGGAGGAAATTTATAAAATCAAAAAACCTCAGTATTCCCAACATTTTAATTTGCGAGTTCAGCGAGGATTAAGCTGGTTAAAGAAGTCGATCGAGCTGGATCAGGAGCTGGAATTTAAGTTTATCAGCCTATGGATCAGCTTTAATTCTATTCATGCCCATGAAGGTGCGGCCAATCCGGAGCAGCATTGCCTGTATCAATTTCTGGAACAGCTTTGCCAAAAAGATGTGGACCAGAAGCTGAGCCATATTGTCTGGGAAAAATACAGTCAGCCAATTTTATCCCTTTTGGACAGCCCCTATACTGATCAGGGTTTCTGGGATTATCGCCATCATAAAATCAGCCTGCAAAGTTGTCAGGAAGCATTGGCCCAGCAAAAAAGCCAGCTGCAACAAACGCTGCAAGAGCGTAATTTAAGCAAAATTTTATTTGCAATTTTTAATCGTCTATCCACCTTACATCAACAAATGTTGCAGGGAGGCACCACCTGTCATAGTGCGCTGAATCGAAAACAGTTACAGGATGGCTGCCGGGTTCTAGCCGCCTTAATGCCGGTCTTTATCCATATCCTGCTAGAAAATTCGGCTGCGCTGGATTCGGGCAAGCCATTTTATCCGGCTGTACAAATGAGTTAATGTTGAGTCCGTATGCGAGATTGTTGCCATTGATCAAGCATTATAAACAGGATAGCGCCGAGGGCCAGGCCAAGACCGAATAGACAGGTCATCTTCCAGCCACCGTGATGCCAGGCATATACACCAAGTGCAGAACCACAGGCGCCACCAACAAAATACAAGGTCATATAAATAGAGTTAAGGCGTGATTTGGCATCTGGGCGTAACTGGAAAATCACGTTCTGATTGCAGCTATGGATAATCGCTAGACCAAGGTTAATCAGGGCATAGCCGAGTATATAACTGATTAAGAACATGCCACCAAAATATAAAAATAACCAGCTTCCGGCCAGAAGCGAACCGCCCATCCAACTCAGCTGCTTGATATACCCCCGATCAGCCCATCTGCCAATAAACCGTGTCGACAGTGCACCAAAGACACCCACTATAGTCACCAGACCGACTGTTACATCCGAGAGGAAGAACGGTTGCTGGGTTAACAGTAAGGCAATTGTAGAAAACAGCATACTCATCGCGGCAAAGGCGCAGGCCCCGATTAGCGAGCGAAGTAGCAAGCGTGGTTCCTCACGCAGTAAAAGTCCCATGGACTTAAAAATAACACCATAAGTCAGGCGCATACGCGGCATATTCGGTAGTTGACCTTTCAGATAAACACCTAGAACCAGCAATGACATGCTGCTCAGGGCATAAATTGTTTTCCAGTGAAACAGTTCAGAAAGCAGTCCCGAAATACTGGTAGAAAGTAAAATACCCACCAGTAGGCCACTCATCAGAAAACCCACCACTTCTCCAGTTTTTTCCGGTTTTACCGCCATTGTGGCCAAAGGAATTAAAATCTGCGCAGCCACCGAAAACAATCCGGCAAGCATCGTTCCGATCCAGAGCATAGGCAGGTTGGTGGCCATGGCACAGATCAACAAGCCCAGGGCTGCACCAAACATTAACCAGGGGATTAATCTGGTTTTATTCAGCATATCGCCCAAAGGTACAATAAACAGCAGACCTAGGGCATAGGACACCTGGGCAATGGTCACGGTAAGAGCCACCTGAGATTCAGGTACCTGATAGTATTCCTGAATGGAAGAAATTAAAGGTTGAGCATAATAGTTGGCCCCGGCACATAAACCGCATGCAATCGCCATCAGCCATAAGAGGGATTTATTTTGACTGATATCGAGAGAGGGTTGCATAACAGGTACCTTATATGAGGGGGAAAGCAGCCGCAATTGCAGCAAGAAATACAGAAATTGCAGATACTATAGACCAGAAATTTGAATGCTAAAGGTAGCAAATATAGCCGGAACTGTAACGCAAATGGAGATTATCAAACTGCTTAAACGAGGCTGTACGCGGGATTTCGACAGATCAGAGTTAATTAAGCGGATATATTTCCAGCAGGAACAGGAGAGATAGCCCCCATGCTACTGAATTTATAGAAAGCTGCTGGGCTGGTTGTGGAGTAAAGAGCAAAGACTGATCACTCTTCGCCCAACTTTGGTGCAAAAGAGCAGGAGTAGAGATTTAACCTAGGTATTGAGTATTAATTCAGGAAATAGTTCAGAATATTTTTTTCAATTGTCCAGCCTTCAGTTTTAGACTTACATCGCCTATATACACGTCATAAAAATAAGCCGGACTTATCACAATTAATTCATATTTTTTATAAGTAAACACCTAAAAAGTTATAGGAAAACAGAAGGTTTTTATGCAAAAGTCTTTGCTGGAAAAATCAGTCCAAAGTTGTCAAAAAAGTCAAAAACTCAACCCCACATGCCGGAAAAAGTACCCTATTAGGGGCTTTAGCAGAGCTTTGGGAAAAATATCTGGCCGAGCTGGAAACATCAATTTTTTTGTCAGAATAATCAATGTAACAAAATAAATCAGAATACTGGCGGTGCTTAAAAGACAAGAACGCCGGTTTATTCTTCAAAAAAATAAATATCTTTTATAAATTCGGCAAATCAAAACATAAGGCCGAACTGAAAAATATTATATGAAACCATCATTTTTATGAATCATCAGTTCAAAATATGGGTATTTATTAAATAAATAATAGGTAGTATTTTCTAGAAGTTTATTTAGAATCCAAAAATTCAACAAAAACACATCCTGAGGGGAAACATCGTCAATCACGATGTTTACTTAAGAAAAATTAGCTTGAGGAACGCTCATGCAGATTGGAATTCCAGCCGAAACTGTCATCGGTGAAAATCGCGTCGCTGCGACGCCTGAGACAGTAAAGAAATTGATCAGCGCTGGTCATAGTGTGGTGATCGAACGTGGTGCAGGGCTAAAAGCTGCCTATATCGACAGTGCCTATGAGCAAGTTGGCGCCAAAATTACGGATGATGCCTACACCGGTAGCCAGATGATTTTGAAAGTTCGTGCACCGAAAGGTGAGGAAATTCAGAAGCTGTCCGCCAATACCACGGTGGTGGCAATGTTTGATCCATACCGCAATACCGAGCTTGACCAGTTCGCGGCACAGAATGTGTCTGCATTTGCACTTGAGCTTTTGCCGCGGACTTTGTCCCGTGCGCAAAACATGGACGTATTGTCATCGCAAGCCAACCTGGCAGGCTATAAGTCTGTGCTTTTGGCGGCTGCTGAATACCAGCGCATGTTTCCAATGCTGATGACTGCTGCGGGTACGGTGAAACCGGCCCGTGTGGTGATCATGGGGGTCGGGGTGGCTGGTCTGCAAGCGATTGCGACCGCGAAGCGTTTGGGTGCCATCGTTGAAGCCACAGACCTGCGTCCAACTGCCAAAGATCAGGTTGAATCGTTAGGTGGTAAATGGTTAGACGTACCGATGTCTGCTGAAGAGCAACAAAAAGCGGCAGATGCTGCCAAAAATGGTTATGGGTGGATGCCGGGTGAACAGTACATCCAGGATCAGGCCATTATTGTCGATAAAGCGGTATCGAATGCAGATATCGTGATTACCACTGCGCTATTGCCAGGCCGTGATGCACCGCGTTTAATCCGAGCTGAAACTGTAGCCAAGATGAAACCGGGTTCCGTGATTCTGGATATGGCGGTGGAATCCGGCGGTAACGTTGAAGGTTCAAAGTGCGGCGAAACTGTTGTCACTGAAAACGGTGTGAAGATTCTGGGTGTACCCAATATTCCATCGACGGTATCGACTGAAGCATCAGCGCTCTATGCACGTAACGTCTATAACTTTGTAGAAACCCTTTTTGATGCTGAGAAGAACTTTGTTCTGAATCAGGAAGATGAAATTCAAAAAGCCCTACTTGTCACTCACGGCGGCCAAGTGCTGTTAAAACGTGGTTAAGGAGCAGACTCATGGTTGAAACAATTACGATTTTTGTCCTGGCCATCTTCGTGGGTTACTACGTGGTTTGGGGCGTAACTCCTGCACTGCATACCCCCTTGATGGCGGTGACCAATGCCTTGTCTTCGATCATCATCGTAGGAGCGATGATTCAAACTGTTGGCTTGCCAATGGTGGGCGTAGAAGGCAGCGTACATTTCCAGACCATCAATGTGGTCAGTGTACTGGGTGCGATTGCGGTATTTCTGGCCAGCATCAATATTTTTGGTGGCTTTGCCGTGACTGCACGGATGCTGGAAATGTTCAAACCGAAGCAAAAGAAGAAAGAGGGCTAATCCATGGAATTTATTAAAGACTATGCGGATTGGTTTTACCTGGTAGGTGCCGTACTTTTCATCTTAACGCTACGAGGTTTATCGGGTCCTAAAACCGCGATTGCAGGTAACCGCTACGGCATGATTGCCATGGCAATTGCAGTGATCACCACTTTCTTTGTGGCTGATAATCCTGTGATCTGGATGATTGTTGGAGCTATGCTGCTGGGTGGGGTTGTAGGAATTGCGCGTGCACGTACTGTGCCCATGACCCAAATGCCGGAAACAGTAGCTTTAATGCACTCTTTGGTGGGTCTGGCAGCGGTACTGATTGCTGTCGCCGCGATTATCCATAACAACAAGCTGGCTGAACTGGGTCCAGACCTGTTGGCAGCCAATGGTGTGACTTTCCATGAAATGAGCAAGGTTCATTTATTTGAACTGTTTGTAGGCTGTTTCGTCGGAGCGATTACCTTTACTGCATCTGTATTTGCCTACGGTAAACTGGCGGCAAAAAAATGGGCCAAGACCATTTCAGGTGGCTGGGTCAAACCGGTTCAGGCACTAATCTTTATTGCCATGCTGGCAGCAGGGGTTTACTTCTTCCTGACCGGTAATATGAACGCTTTCTGGATCATGACAGCTCTTGCGCTAGCCTTTGGCTGGGTATGGATTGCCCCAGTGGGTGGGGGTGATATGCCGGTTGTGGTTTCTCTGTTGAACTCATTCTCAGGCTGGGCAGCGGCAGGCATTGGTTTCACGCTAGAAAACAACATGCTGATTGTTGCAGGTTCATTGGTCGGTTCCTCTGGTGCGATTCTGTCTTACATCATGTGTAAAGCCATGAACCGTTCCATTATCAACGTACTGTTTGGTGGAGCGATGGGTGGCGGTGCTGCACTGGCAGCAGCAGCGGGCGAACAAGTACAGCGTAACCACCGTTCAGGTTCAGCAGATGATGCCGGCTTCCTGATGTCAAATGCGGACAGCGTAGTCATTGTACCGGGTTATGGTATGGCACAAGGCCGTGCGCAAAATGCGGTCAAAGAGCTGGCAAACTTGCTGAAAGAGCAGGGCGTAACAGTTCGTTTCGCGATTCATCCGGTTGCAGGTCGTATGCCAGGTCATATGAACGTACTGCTTGCTGAGGCAGATGTGCCTTATGAGGATATTCTGGAAATGGATGAGATTAACTCGGATTTCCCGGCAACTGATGTTGTACTGGTGATTGGTGCAAACGACGTTGTGAACCCGGCAGCAAAAGATGATCCAAGTTCTCCAATTTACGGTATGCCAATTCTGGAAGCGCATAAGGCACGTACCATCATGGTGATCAAGCGCTCTATGGCCACCGGTTATGCCGGTCTGGACAATGACCTGTTCTATAATGATAAAACCATGATGATCTTCGGGGATGCGAAGAAAGTGGTTGAAGACATGACCAAAGCTATTAATGGGACAGGTCACTAATCTTGCCATAACCCTCTCCCTTCTTTTTAAAGGAAGGCTGAGTAAGACTAAGAACCACCTTCGGGTGGTTTTTATCTTTAATTGTCTCTATGGCTGGCTGAACGAGAAGAAGAGCAAGGCCAAATATAAAAATATTTTTATAGTGCGGCGGGTGGTGCCGATTTTTTATTCCGGTTTTCGCACAGGTCTTTCAGTTGGAAGATGCGATAGATTGGTATCCTGTCAGCATGCAGATCAATTGTGAGTAGCAGCTGTGTTTAGCAAGATATCAGACTTCTTTATCAAAAAATCCAATTTATCTTTTTTCAAAACAATAGCTCTGATGATCTATTTTTTTGAGTGACCGGACACTATAAAACCCGACATGGATATAGTGCAGCTGTATAGTGCGTACAGTCCTGGATTTGAGAGAAATGGGTTTGGTCTAAGATGATTTAGCCCGGTTAAGTTTGCTTTGTAATAGCGGGCTACAGAGTAAGACTGCGCAGAAAATCAGACTCAAGCCCAGCAGGCTGGAAAAATCCGGTACTTCATGCCAGAACACGTAGCCCCAGAGGCCCGCAAAGACAATCGCAATATAATTGACCGGTCCAATCTGTCCTGCAGGGGCCAGTTTATAGGCTGTGGACATAAAGAGCTGGCTGATATTGGCCAGAAGTCCGGCGGCAATCAAATAGCCCAATTCAGTCAGGCTGTAAGGACGCCAGAGCCAAAACATGGGAATGACCGAAATTAAGCTGCCGATCAGACAGAAATAAAACACAATGCGTTCCGGAGGCTCGGTCTGAGTTAGAGCACGTACCGTTACAAATGCCATGGCGGCCAGAAAACTTGCTCCCAAGCCAATGACAGCCATCAGGTTAAACAGCCCGGTATCAGGTTTGGCCACACAGATGACACCTACCAGACCAATACTGGCAGCGACGATCATACTGGCTGTGACTTTCTCCTTTAAAAATAGCCAGGCAATTAAAGGAATAAAAATAGGAGAAGAATAGGTAAAAACCATGGCATTTGAGAGTTTCAAATGGGCAATGGCATAAAAGAAGCCATACATGGCCATTAATCCGACCACAGAGCGCCAGATATGCATCCAGATTTTTTCTGTCCGGAAAAAATCAACTCCCTTATTTAAAATCAGTGGGAGAAAAATAAACAATCCAACCACATTGCGGAAAAAGACCACAGTGGCATTGTCTACAGTTTGTGAGGCATAGCGGATACATACACCCATCATCGAAAACAGGAAAGCAGAGCAGGTCAGCAACAAAATCGCTTTAAGCAGATGCGAAGTGGGAGGAGTGGGCATGAAACTCAGAGGGCTAGAAGATTGAAACTATTCTAGCCGAAATGGAGTATGAAAGGCTTATTGGCTATGTGCCAGTTGGGCTTCAAGTAGCTTGATCTGTTCTTCCTTTAACTGAATCAGCTGGTCAGCATCATCATGCTGAGCTTCTAAGGTCGCTTTCTGGTCGTTGAGCTGGGCTTGCAGATCTTCCAGTTTGGCTACTTCTTCTTTGGCCAGTGCAGGCGTGGTCGGAACGGCTGTGTTCATCATATCTTCCGTCACCAGAACCTGTGGCGCTGCGGATTCGTTCTGGCGGCCAGCAGATTCCTGAAGTGGCTCAGCCACAGGTGGAGCTGCTGGACGAGTGATCACAGTCTGTTCCTGTTCGGTGGTGGCTGCGGGCACATGATTTAGCCATTGATAAACCACGACCAATACTGCCACAGCACTTAAAGCCCCAATGATTCCTATCAAAAGTTTAGGATTATTCCTTTGTTCTACTGACATCGCTTGAACCCGATTTTATTTTGCTGAACGAGGTTTAAACTGAACCACACCGACTTCATCCGGAGCAGCTGGTGTTTCAGGTTGATCGATATGCGTCGGGCGGTTTTCTTCATAACCACACTCGATACATTCAATCCACTCATTTTCACCAGAGGTCAGCATGACAACCCGGTCCAATGCCTGGCATTTTGGACATTTTGCGCCTGCAATGAAACGACGTTTAATGGTCATCATACTCACCTTGTGATCAACTTAAAAAACCTAGTTTAAGCGTTTTTAGACGCGTTCGTCCAACCTTGATGACGTAGTAATGCATCTATTTTTGGCTCGCGTCCGCGGAAATTGATAAATGCATCAAGTGCCTGATCTTTTCCGCCAACTGCTAGAATATTCTGTCTAAACTGCTTTCCGGTTTCAGTGTTAAAAATGCCTTCATGTTCGAAGCGTTCAAAGGCATCACTGGCCAAAACCTCTGCCCATTTGTATGAATAATAGCCAGCTGCATAGCCGCCTGCGAAAATATGACTGAAGCTGTGCTGAAAACGGTTATAGGCGGTGGTAGGCAAGACCGCATATTTTTGACGGATCTCATTCAGGCAGTTCTGAATCTGCTCGGCATTGAGGGCCGGATGGGCACGGTGGATGCTTAAATCAAATAAGGCAAATTCAAGCTGACGCAATGTCTGCATACCTGACTGGAAAAAACGGGCATCCAGCAAGGATTTCAGCAGCTCTGCTGGTAAGGATGCCTGGGTTTCAATGTGTGCACTGAGCAAGTCCAGACTTTTCTGATCCCAGGCCCAAAATTCCATAAACTGGCTTGGCAATTCGACAGCATCCCAAGCTACGCCGTGAGTCCCTGCCACCGCAATATTGTCGACTTCGGTCAGCATGTGGTGCAGGCCATGACCAAACTCATGGAACAGGGTGATGACTTCATCATGGGTTAATAAGGCAGGGCGATTGCCTACCGGTGGGGTAAAGTTACCGACCATATAGCAAATCGGTTTTTGTAGGCCATTTGCGGTTTGCATCCGTGAACGGAAGCCGCTCATCCAGGCACCACCGCGTTTACCCTGACGGGCATACAGGTCGAAATAGAAACCGCCAATCACCTCACCTTGATCTTCTAGTTCAAAATAACGCGCATCTGGATGCCAGACGGGTGCTTCACGTTCAATGACCTGAATGCCGTATAAACGGTTCACAATACTGAACAGACCTTGCAGGATTTTCGGTGCAGGGAAATACGGCTTTAGTGCTTCCTGAGACAGGTTAAACTGCTGCATTTTCAGTTTTTCTGAATAATAACCACTGTCCCAAGGCTGTAAGTCAGTAATGCCATCTTCCGCTGCAATCGCTTTCAGTTCAGCAATTTCTTTTTCAGCCGGGGCACGCGCATGCTCTGCCAGATCATGCAAAAAATCATCTACAGCATCGACACTGGGCGCCATTTTACTGGCCAGAGAATATTCAGCATAATTGTTAAAGCCGAGGAGCGCAGCCATTTCCTGACGCAGACTTAAGATTTCTTCCATCACAGGGGTATTGTCAAACTCAGACTTATCGGACTGATCTGAAGCACGTGTGGTATAGGCTTTATAGATTTCCTCGCGCAGACTGCGGTTTTCAGCATGGGTCATGATGGCCAGATAAGACGGAAAATCTAAGGTCGCCACTGGCTGATCCAGTTCATGCTGTTTGCCATATTGTTTAAGCAGTTCAATATGGCTTGCCGATAAACCTGCCAGCTCATCTTCATTTAATGGCCGGAAGTAGGCTTGAGTCGCATCCAGCACATGATTGGAAAAGTCCGAAGAAAGCTGGGATAAACGTGCGGAGATTTCTGCATAACGTTTTTTGGCCTCACCTTCCAGAGCGACACCGGACAACTTAAAGTCACGAAGAGCCAGCTTGACTGCACTTTGCTGTGCGGCAGACAGCTTTGCGAACTCAGCTGCATCATGCACATGCTGATAGGTCTGATAAAGGGCCGTATGTTGGCCGAGCTGAGTATAGTATTCACTTAAACCCGGTAATAAGGCTTGGTAGACTTCACGGGTTTCGGAATTATTCATCACCGCATTGAGATGCGACAACACCCCCCAAGATTCACTCATATTATTTTCAAGTGTGTCGACATGTTGCAAAATCGCAAGCTGTGCCTGAGCTGACTCCGGTGTTTCAGTGAGTTCATTCAGGAATTTTTGACCTTCAGCAATACAGCTTTCAATCTTTTGTTGGAGTTCTTCTAGGGTAATCTGATCAAATTGTGGAACAGGCAAAGTTGCCTTTTCTAAAGTCATGTTGGTCTGCCAAATTAATTTTCTGTATTGAATCTAGATGTAGGGCCTTTGATTGGGGAAATCAAGGTGGTTAAAGTTTTTTCTCTAGCTTTGTATTTAATATTTTCAATTCTTTATTAATATGTTGAAGTTGTTCAATCAACTCACCCTCAGATGAGGGTAAGGCTGCTAGCTCATTTATATCGATGATGGAAATATTAGTGATTTTAGTTTTCCATACGTTTAGAGGATGTTGATACCAATAACGTAGCTTTTATAAGGATAGGATTATTGTCTAAAGCATCTCTAAGGCTACCGTATTGTCCCCAATCGTATATAGCTCTGATTGGGTGGAAATACTTTGACTCCATTTTTAAAAATACCAGCTTTAAAATCTTGTTTTTCAGAATTTAATTTTTTAATTCCAAATGCCGCGCGCGGGATCGGTCGATCACTAGATATTTTTACATGATGAGCAATAGATTTTCCAATATTTTTAACATGAAGTTGGATTACGGATTCTTTCCCATAATGAAGGGTAGCCAGAATAATAATTTGTGGTTGCTGATTGGACTTAAATACTGCGTAAGTTACGAGTAGAGCCATTAAAGAAGTGATCAAAGTAAAAATAGTTAGGGTATCCATTTTTTATAATTTCTCCTATTTTAATATTTTGATTATAGATATAAAAAAGAGCGCCAAGGCGCTCTTTTTTATATTACCCTCGGTGAAGATTATTCACCCTGGGATTTTGCATTGGACTTTTTCTTTTTGGCCTTGGCTTTTTTCTTTACTTTATCTTTAGCCTTTGCTTCAGACTTTGCTGCAGATTTTTTAGCAGGTTTTTGACTGTAAGAGCTGGGTTTTCCTTTAGCTTTTTTGCGTCGTATGGGCTGTTCCCCATCTGCGTTCAGACTGGAGCGCGACTCACGCTCACTTTTGCCAAAGACTTCTTCGGTCGCTGCAGGGCGCGATAGCGGTTTCTTGTCGGCCACACGTGGTGCACGGACACGAATCGCCCGACCTGCATGGGTCAGTTGCTGGACTAATTCAAAATCAATCTTACGTTCTGTCAAATTGACACCGGCTACTTTGATTTTGACCTCATCACCCAGACCAAAGATCTGTCCCCGGTTTTGTCCGATCAGATTCTGACTGGCCTGATCGAAGACAAAGAAGTCATCACCGAGCTGGCTAACATGGATCATCCCATCAACATACAGGTCTTTGAGCGTGACAAACAGGCCGAATTCAGCAGTGGCGCTGATCACCCCGATAAACTCATCACCCAGATGCTGCTGCATATAGTGACATTTCAGCCAGGTCGTCACAGAACGGGAAGCTTCGTCGGCACGGCGTTCTGCGGCCGAGAAATGCTCACCTGCATCATCTAAAGCGGCACCCGACACCGGATACGGTTTTTGTGCCAGATGGGTCTTGATCGCACGATGCAGAAGCAGGTCAGGGTAGCGGCGAATTGGCGAAGTAAAATGCGTATATGCTTCATAAGCCAGACCATAATGCCCCACATTCTTGGCACCATAATAAGCCTGCATCATTGAGCGCAATAACACGGCATGAATACTAGGTGCATCAATCCGGTCCTTGGTGGCTTCAATCACCGCCTGATAATCGGCTTGGGTGGGTTGTTCTGGGAATTGCAGGCCCAGAAGTTTGACAAACTCACGTACTTTCTGGATGCGTGAAAACTCAGGCGCTTCATGGACGCGATACAGCATCGGTACTTCATGCTTGATGGCATATTCAGCCGCCGCGACATTGGCGAGCAGCATACATTCTTCAATCAGCTTGTGAGCATCATTACGGGTGCGTGGCAAAATTTCCTTGATTCCGCCCAGCTCATCAAAAGTCATATAGGTTTCGACAGTTTCAAACTCCATCGCATGCCGTTCGGCACGTAAGCCTTTAAGCACTTGATAAAGCTGAAACAGCGTGTTGAGCGATTTGCGTACATTACGGTCTTCGGTAATAGCTGTGCTGTCGCCTTCAAAGTATGTAGCCACCTGATCATAGGTCAGACGTGCTTTGGAGTGCATCACTGAAGGATAGAACTCATATCCAGTTACCCGGCCAGCACGTGACAGCTTTAAGTCACAGACCATGCAGAGACGGTCAACATCCGGATTTAAAGAACATAGTCCATTGGATAATGCCTCTGGCAGCATCGGCAAGACAAAATGCGGGAAATACACAGATGTACCACGCTCTTTGGCTTCATCATCCAATGGCTTGCCTGGACGGACATAATGGCTAACATCGGCAATGGCCACGACCACCCGATAACCACCGCCCGGGCGTTTTTCTGCATATACCGCATCATCAAAGTCACGAGCATCTTCACCATCAATGGTCACCAGCGCCAGATCACGTAAATCGACCCGGCCTTCGCGGTCTTTGGCTGTCGGCTCTTTAAAGCTTTCAGCCTCATGAATGACTTCTTCCGGAAACTCATAGGGCAGGCCATATTCCAGAATGGTTTGCGGAATAATGATTTCAGTATCGGCCCGATCCGCCATCGACTGGACAATATGTCCGGTAGCAAATTCTTCCTTGGTCGGATAACGGTCAATCGCCACCCGAATCGAATCACCGACTTTGACCTGAGCATGCTCGATCAGCTCTTTTTCCAGAGTAATCGGTTGATGGGCATTCGGGGGCGCAGGTTGTACAAAATATTCACCTTCATACTCTGCCACTTTACCGATGACCTGTTTTACGCGGTGCTGCACAATGTCGGTAATAAAGCCCCAGGCCTTGCCTTTACGGTCAATCGAAGTCTGACGCACCTTGATGCGGTCACCATGAAAAACCTGACGCAGTTCACGCTCAGGTAGAAGCAGGTCATCCTGACCTATGATATTCGCGGTTCCCATCCCTTTAGAGTTGATATATACCGTAGCTTCGTATTCGGGCTGTTCTGTGGCGATCTGGAATTTATAACCGTCTTTCATCAGTTGCCCATCACGCACCATGGCGATCATTCGATGACTGAGGGCCTCAATACTTTTTTGATCAGCAATTTCAAAATATTCCACCAGGTCTGCATGGGACTGGGCGTTATTTTTTTCTATAGTTTCGAGAATGAGCGTACGGCTCGGAATCGGGTTCTCATAACGTTCGGCTTCAGCTTTTGCTTCAGGATCGACCCAGTTTTTCATCATGTCTTTAAATTTGTCCTAAGAGGTAGGTTTAGCATAAGTCATGTACGCGCAGACTGCACGTAAATGATTGCAATAATCTATTTAAGCTTTCGGTTGGTGCTGCATTACAGATAATGGGAAATATCCAAGGATTTTCTAGCAAAAAATTGATGAAAACCAGTGAAATTGTTTAAAAAGTATGTAAACGATCAAAAAACTGCATTTTTTTTTCAAGCTGTGCTTGCAGTGCCATGCTGAAATTTGTATTATGGCCGCACGTTACGGTGAGATGGGTGAGTGGCTGAAACCACGTCCCTGCTAAGGACGCATACGGGCAACTGTATCGAGGGTTCGAATCCCTCTCTCACCGCCACGCTTACTTATGTCGCGCTCATAGCTCAGCTGGATAGAGCACTTGGCTACGAACTAAGGGGTCGGGAGTTCGAATCTCTCTGAGCGCACCAATAAGTACAGCAAGAATAACGTATCGCCAATCAGGCAAACAAGTTACGCGCTCATAGCTCAGCTGGATAGAGCACTTGGCTACGAACTAAGGGGTCGGGAGTTCGAATCTCTCTGAGCGCACCAACTTGAACAATCAACCGCTTGCAAAGCGGTTTTTTTGTGCCCAAAATTCACCGTATCCCAAAAAATTCATGCTAAAAATAATGCTCAGGCGTTTCCAAGCCTAGATGGCGTGATACAGGCAGCCGGCGATCTTCTGGTTGGTAAACATACCGTTCAAAGTTTTAAAGCTTGCTGTCCCCAAACATGTCGAGTACTGGTCAGGAAGTAAGAAAATCAATAAATATATTGTCTATGAATCTGGAGCATTCGGTCTGACAAAATGTCCTGATCGTGGAATCGATCAATTATGTATTCAGCATCTGAGTAAAAATAGATTTTAATTGAATTAAATATTAACTTGGTCAATTCTTGGATTTTGCCAGATGTGAGTTATTGCTTTTAGCTCTAAATTTGCAGAAATATTCTTTAAAAAACTTAAATAGGCTCGTATCGTTTAATTACTGTACGTTCAGTTGTAATTTCATTAAAAACACTTAACAACTGATAAAAACTCTATATAATGCACCCCATCAAGACGTCGCGCTCATAGCTCAGCTGGATAGAGCACTTGGCTACGAACTAAGGGGTCGGGAGTTCGAATCTCTCTGAGCGCACCAATCTTGATAAGAATTTTGAAAAAACCGCACATTGATGCGGTTTTTTTTGGTCTAGGTTTTTTTTAATATTTATACAAAAAATCAATAATAACAACAAACATCAAGATTTTAATTTTTATTGAGCAGCACACCTTGCGGCTGATGCCAATCACCCTGCTACTTCACGTTCACCAGTATCTTATTTGGACTGAGAGCCAACCTTCTAGTTTGTTAGCGCCATAAGAAATCGGCGCATCCAGCATCAGGATGCTGATACGAAGCTCTCCTAAATGATGTTGCATTAGCCCATTTACTTTAAAATTTAATACCGGAATTGGGAGGTAGCTGATATTTCTGCTGAATAGTTGTCTGCTGGTCAATGACTTTAGTTGAGATTCATACCGGAAGCAGGTCGTTATCTTCTGGATAATGCTGCAATTGTTTTTTTACCTGCGCTTTGGAAACAGACAGGATGATGGCTGCACTATAAAGCTGAGCCTTAGACTGGCGCTGGTCTTAACGGTCGGTAAAAGAATTCCGGTGGCTATGCATAAATCAGGCGAACTGCGCCAGTCAATTCAGCCAGTTACTGGGCATTGCCCTGAAATATATCAAGCTTACTGGGCAGACTGGCTGTACATAAGATAATGTTTGCAAAAGCAGATAGGGGCGTTGGGAATACGCTACTGATCACTAAATAGGGTGTTAATCTTTTCATTCCATCGCCTAGGCAAGTGTTTTTGATTTAATGAGGATTTGTCTAAACTAAAATCCTGTTATTTCCAAAGCAAAGTTATGTAATTAAGCGCATAAGCCATGAGTTTTAAGCATATTTTGTTATAGTATGGAACAGGATTATATTTTTTGATGTGACGCTATGACTGAGTCAGCACCAACCTTATCGACCCGCTATTTTCTGACTCTGGAGGAGTCTCAAGATGGATTTGCCTTGGCCACTTTTGGCAAAAAGCAGATCAGCCGTTTTCTGACTCCTTTGGTTAGTATCGGGATTATTATCTGGGGTTTTTCCATGGGTTTTGATGGGGTCGGGCGCTATTATGTGGCACTTGGGGCCTTTTTCCTGATATTGCAGGCAATTATGCGTTACTGGTTTTTACCGATGATGTTCAAACGCCAGTTTATTAAATATCAGTTTGGCAAAAGTGAGCAGGGGATTGACCTGTTTCAGGACTATGCGGCAATCTTTAATAATGGGCGCAGCAAGATCGTGCATTATAATGAAGTACAAACTTTTGCGATGGGTAAACTGACCTATATGCTGGAACTGAAAAACCGTACAGTTATCATTATCCCTAAGCGTGCTTTTAAAGATACAACTGAACAAAGCCTTTTCGAAAATACTTTCAAGCAATAAGACCGATCAAGATAAGGAACCAGATCATGAGTACCCGTCCATCAAAAATTGTCTGTGTGGGTCGCAGCTATGCAGATCATGCCAAAGAATTGGGGAATGCAGTACCTGATCGTCCTGTCCTGTTTATCAAGCCACCGAGTGCCTTAAGGTCACTGGATGCGGGAATTACATGGAATCCGGCTTGGGGCAACTGCCACTATGAGTGTGAGTTGAGTTTGCGTATTGATCGCACTTTAACTCAGGAAAGCGATCCTGCCAAAGTATTAGAGGCGATTGGCGCTGTGACGCTTGGCCTGGATTTGACCCTGCGTGACCTTCAGGATGAGCTAAAGAAAAAAGGCCAGCCTTGGGAACGTGCCAAAGCCTTTGATGGTTCCTGTATGCTGGCGGACTGGGTACCTGTAGCGGATGTGATCACGGATTGGAAAGACGTGCAGTATACGCTTGATATCAATAACGAGCGACGTCAAACAGGCGATACGGCTTTATTGATTTTCGATCTTGCTACCTTACTGGTTGAGATCAGTCAGGTATTTACGCTGGAAGCCGGAGATGTGGTGATGACCGGTACGCCAGCCGGTGTGGCCGCCCTGCAATTTGGTGACCGACTGAACATGACCCTGAAAGGCAAAGAAAAAGACTATCTATGGTCAACTTTTGTGAAATAAGGCCTGATGTTTAGATCAAGGAGCTAAAAGGCTCCTTTTTTTATGATCATCATGGAATGAGGAGAAGCCGACCGTTGCCAAAGCTATATGCTTTGGGTCAGCGCTTCAATATTTTTTAAGGTCTATATTGGATTGTTGCTGCTTTGATCGTGTTTTCCTTCAAGTGAAAAGCAGGTTGTCAATCAACGATTGTCAGGCCTTAGAGGTTAAAGCATCTGCTCTCATGTTTATATTATGTGGCTTCTAGGGATTACAGCAGGTGATCTTAAATCGGCGGCCAGCGATATTACTGCCCTCTGATAGATCGCCTTAGGTTCTGTGCCGATTCTTTCCCTTCTCACAGCCTTAACTTTATGGGGTACATATCTGCTTCTGCATAAGCCATTTCTGCCCACTGGCGCTGTAATTGGCTGAAAATCTCTAAAGAGTTAACCTCATAGATCGCAAAACCCCTCTCCAGAGAGAGGGGTTTTCTTGTTTATTTATTCCGGAACAGGTCAGATAATGGAAAACTCAACTTATCTTCCAGATATTGATCGGTGGCCAAAATATTAGAAGAAAGTTTCTGCATCCATACTTCTTCTGCGGCAGGATCATTTAGATGCTGCTTGTGCGGCAGAGGATAAGGCAACTGTAAATAAAAATTCCAGAAACTCACCTGATCCAGGTCACGTACCAGCACATATTGATTATCCTCGGTGCATTTGATCAGATTCTGTTTTTCAAACATATCCACATAGCTAGGCCAGCGGCCA
This sequence comes from Acinetobacter sp. S4400-12, assembly GCF_024129495.1. Classification (NCBI taxonomy): domain Bacteria; kingdom Pseudomonadati; phylum Pseudomonadota; class Gammaproteobacteria; order Moraxellales; family Moraxellaceae; genus Acinetobacter; species Acinetobacter sp. S4400-12. The sequence continues at coordinate 162,128 of NZ_JAMXYB010000002.1, forward strand.
ATTTCGTCCTGTCCCAAAACCTCGAGTGCTTCGGCTTCACTGACACATTCACCCGTTTTTTGTTTTTTATAAAATAGTGCCAGTAAATCCAGCAATATAATCATCGGATGGCGTTTGCAGTCACGGCCAGATTCAAAAGCGGTCAGGGCATAACTAATCTCTACGCCCAGCAGGATAATATTCCATGACAGATAAATCCACAGCAGAAAAATCGGTATGGCTGCAAAAGCACCATAGATAATTTCGTAGCTGGTAAAGTTGGTCATCACAAAACCAAACAGGTTCTTGAGCAGCTCAAATACGCTTGCACTAAACAGGCCCGCAATCAGGGCAGATTTGATCGGTACACTTCGGTTGGGAATGGTCCAGTTTAAAATAAAAAAACCCAGGACCGTTAAAGAAAAAGAAATGATCCAGAGTAGAAAAGTTCCATTCAATTCATATCCGGTAAAATTATTGCTCAGAACATTGAGTGAAGCCAAAGTTGAGGAAATGACAAAGGCACTGCCCAGTAAAATGGGACCAAGCGAGATAATGGTCCAGTAACGCATAAAGCCTATGAGTCCACCACGAGTTTTATTGACCCGCCAGATCCGGTTAAAAGCAGTTTCAATGCTGCTGAGCATCAGGATGGTGGTCACAAATAAAAACAGCACACCAATCACGGTTAAATTGCTGGATTTATCAGTAAATGCACTGAGCGCCTTGTCAAAAGCAATCGTGGTTTTGGGTAAAAAGTTACTATAAATTAGCTGTTGTAACTGTTGTCGGGCTGGCTCCAGGGCTTTAATGGAGGAGATGATGACCAGAAAGACTGTCAGCATAGGCACCACCGCAAATAGGGTGGTATAGGTTAATGAACCCGCCTGTTCCCGGCAACGATCATGTTCAAAGCGGCCAAGGACAAACAGAATAAATTGAAACCAGTGTTTCTCATAAAAAGGTAACTTCTTTATATAATCCAAAATCATCTGTACTCAATCTCGATTTTTCTAGTCATCATGTATTTTCCCTGACCAGCTTAACCAAAAAAGATGCAAAATACCGTATAGTTTTATTTTTTAGTAATGAATAAGAGTCAGCATGCAACCTTATATCCTTGTTTTATATTACAGCAAATATGGCTCGACCAAAGAAATGGCACATTTGATTGCAAATGGTGTAGAAGCCGCAGGCATGGCAGTAAAAATCCGGACTGTTCCAAATCTTGCCACCGTGGTCACTCAGGCGGAACCCAGTATTCCGGCAGAAGGGGATATTTACTGTACGATTGAGGAACTGGCGCAATGTTCAGGTCTGGCCTTAGGTTCGCCGACACGTTTTGGCAATATGGCCTCTGAAATGAAATATTTTTGGGATCAGACCACCAGTCTATGGTTGAATGGAGCCTTGCATGGCAAGCCGGCCTGTGTGTTTACCGCATCAGGCTCAATGCATGGCGGACAGGAAAGCACGTTGCTGACCATGCTGCCGCCTTTGTTTCATCATGGCATGTTGATTATAGGATTGAGTAATGCGGTGCCCGCCTTATCGAATACCAAAACGGGTGGCACGCCTTATGGTGCCAGTCATGTCAGTGGGCCACGCCATGATCAAGGCTTAAGTCAGGATGAAAAGATTCTTTGTGAGGTACAAGGTAGACGACTGGCCGAAGTTGCCTTAAAACTGCATCAGGGTTAAGCGTTTAAATTCAAGAGGAAATGAGGAAATCATTTCCTCAACTGGCTTAGTCTGTGTTTTGAGCTTTTAGGCTAAATCTATGTTTGCAGCTTAGGCACTGGTAGTCTAAAAAGAGGTTACGGTCTACCGATACACCGGCTTTTTTACCAAGGAAATTGCCTACCACTCCACCAGTAATGCCTACGCTAATGGCTCCAACAAAGGTGCCTACCGTACCGCCTACAATCACGCCCAAAGGCCCGGCAACTGTCCCGATGGCGGCTCCAATCGAAGCTCCGGATGCCGCACCTCCTACGGTTCCCGCCGTCGCTCCTGCTGAAGCTAATAATACACCACCGGTTTTTTTTAATAATTGCTCATGGTCTCGTTTTTCGATGTCGGCCGAACTACATTTAGGACATTGCATAGGTTTTTCCATCAACAATTGGTATTGGTTTATCTAGAGTAGATGACTGTTATGAAGCACATGAATCAATTATTCATTATAGCTAATGGTATAGCGAAGCATGATAAATGCTCTATCGGAAAGCTGCTATATTGATTTGATTCTAGATGAATTCAGGCTAAGGCACTGTATATTAGCTGTAAATAAACTCATATTTCAATCAAGTAACCCCCCTGCATATCAAAAATAAAGGGTGACACGGTATCAAACCACAACACTGATTTTGATGAAGCATCCGACTGAAAGCTGAGAGTGCTTAAATGATTGCTGCTGATCCTTATGTCGGACTTAAAGGATTGACTCAAGATGGAAGATATTGATCTAAGTCTAAACCTGCAAAGCCTGAGGTGTATATTGCGTTAATCTGGCTGTAAATAAGCTGGATAGTGACTGATTAACTATATTTTCAATAGAATGTGATATTTATACTTATTAAGTAGATGTTTAAATAGAAACATAATTTATCTTATCTTTAAAAATAAAAAGAATAATAGCGCCTGTTTTTTAGAGTTTTTTTATTATGTGATTTAATTCCTGTTAGATGTATTGGGTATAAGTTGGATAAAACGAAATAAGCATCTTAGAACAGAGGATATTAAGACTATAAAAATGTTTAAAAAAAGCGCCAGATCTGGCGCTTTTAAATGAAATGCTAGGACTTAGTCACGTACGAAATTAACCGTACCATTGGTCAGCGACTTTACACGTGCCAATGATTCAACACGATAGCCTTTTTCAAGTAACAGTTCACGGCCTGGCTGGAAGGATTTTTCAATCACAATACCAATACCGACAACTTCAGCCTTCGCTTGATGAATCAGGTCAGCCAGACCTAGCGCAGCCTGACCATTTGCCAGAAAGTCATCAATGACCAGAACTTTATCGGTTGAGCTGATGTGTTTGTTAGAAATGGCAATCGTACTTTCAGTCTGCTTGGTAAACGAGAATACCTTAGAACGGTATAAATCCTCTTTTAGTGTTAAAGACTGATATTTACGTGCAAAAATCACGGGAACACCCAGTTCCAAACCTGCCATTACAGCAGGGGCAATACCCGAGGCTTCAATAGTAATAATTTTGGTAATACCGCTATCTTTAAACAGACGCGCAAATTCTTGACCAATTTGCTGCATCATTACAGGATCGATTTGGTGATTTAAGAAAGAATCAACTTTCAGAACTTCTTCAGACAGAACGATACCTTCAGCCAAGATTTTCTGTTCTAGTGCATGCACGGGGAGAATCCTCAAAAGCAGGTGCTTTTTCAAGCAAAAGCGTATTGTAAAAAGCACCCGGAAAAAATCAAGCTAAATTCAACAAAAACCTTAGTTGCTTGCCCCTTTATAGTCGGTGAGGAGTAAACCATAGGAGGTTTTCTTGTCAACATGCGTCACTTTGACTGGAAGATAGTCAAGTTTAGGGGCAAGCCAGAAAATAGTTTCACGACCTGCCTTGCTGTGTTTCATCACCACCTTGACAGTATTAAAAGTGCCGTATTTAGTCGTAATATTTTCTGTACCCTGTTTGACAAATTTGCGAGGCTCGATTTCTTTAGCATCCGCAATATAATAGTTGGATTTTAAACCTGATCCTTTCAAATCCTCACGAATCTGCAACTCGGCATTCAGTTCATCCAGTACATCTGCTTTCCAGGCAAAAGAGCGCTTTTCCTCGTCTTTCTGAGTCTGAACTGTTTTACTGGAAGGGTTGAAATTTATCGTCAAGGTGTTGTTATGTACCAGAATTTTACTGTTACGCTTGAAACTGCTTGAACCAATCTTGCCATTATTAAAGGAAAAACGGCTGGTTTCTGTAGCAGACGCAATTCCTCCGGCTTTGGCGGCAAAGACATAAGTCCAGTTGTTGCCAGATTTGCTGAGGGTACGAGTCGCAGAACCCAGATTTTTGCCATTATAATTAAATTGATAACTGGCCTGAAAGGGCGCAATAGCAAAAGCCTGGCTCATTCCAGTGAATAACAGTACAGTGCTTAAACCGGCAGTTATTCCTAAAGTCTTGAATACCGTTTTTGCCATACCTAAGTTTCCTGTGTTATTTAAACAGCGCATCTATTGTTAAGTTTACGCTTTATTATTTGGGTGAAATATGGAAATTGAAGGGAGACGCGCCTCAAAACTGTATATTTCATGTAGTCTTTTTCGATTTTGGATAAAAAAATAACATGCTTTTTATTTTAAGCAGGATCTTTTTGTCTGATGGGCGTCACTTTATCGTCATCCACCTCGTCATTATCCATATCATTACTTCTTGCTTGGGAAAGCTTGCTGAACAGAGCTGTGAGGTTGACGTTGCCGATGACCACCAGCTCCGCTTCACGTAATACGGCGTGATTGACATGAACTTTGGCCAGGGTGTCGATTACAGAGCGGTTCTTGCCTAGCCAGCGATTCAGATCTAAATACAATAAGTCATCGATTACTTTAATTACGCCTAGTTTTTCCAGAATCATGCCGAGCGGATCTTTGTTTAAAACACGCTGATAGAAAAACAGCGCAAAGCGAACCCCCAATTTATAGAAAATATTTGGATATTTGGCATCAATCAGTTGGGTATCACTGATCTGCTCAAATACAATCAGTTGGGTTGCCTTATTTAGCTCCATCTGCACCAGTTTCAGGTCTACTGATAAAGTCACTACTAGTCCTTTGTAGTCCAGTGTGGCATACAGGCGTAACCAGTCATCATGCAGATCGGCATGCAGATCTTTAAGAGCAGCAACGTTGTCAGTGACAAAGCGCTGGAAGGTGGCATTCAGGAAAACTTGTGATAATGGAAATTCACGCTCATCCTCAATAAATCCCTCGGCCTTTTGATAGGCTTGACGGAGTCGTTGAGAAATATTGGAAATAAGCGTTTGCATACTGAAGCATCCTGGCGGTTATATTTTTTGATTCGGAAGTTATCTTGTCGAATTATATAAAAAATACAAGAGTTCACGCTTGAAGTTTAGCAAAATAAATTGCACCATTTTTAGGGTTTTGGTTATGTAGCGTTAATGGTTTGATGCAATTGGCATTTTTAAAAATAAAATGTGATGTCATTTTGCTTAAATGGCGCTGTGAATATTTTTTTTGGGGAATGAACTCGGCCTGAGTTCGGCAAATGTGATGAATCATGATATTAATGCCTCTGGTTAAAGTCTGGTGGAAAGATCCAGTTTTTAGCAGTGCCGTGCTGGCAGCAGTGGTCTTGCATCTGGTGGTGCTGACTCTGGAATTTGCAATGCCGCAGGATGAGAAAACCTCGACCAAAGAAATTGCCGTGAGCCTGCGTCAAAGTGAAAATAAAGTTGAGCAGGCAGATTTTCTGGGGCAGACAGATCAGCAGGGTTCAGGCAAGTTTCGCGAAGTACATCGTATGTCGAGCGATCAGCCATCGCCTTTTGCGGAACAAAAGGCCGGGGAAGAACAGCAGGACAGCCCGGATATGCTGCAACAGCAGCGTGAGCTGAGTTTTGAAGAAAAAGTCCTGATGACGACTTTAAGCTGGCAAAAACAGGCGGAAGAAAATCAGCGGAAGAAAATGCAGGAACAGCTCAATAGCCAGTTCCAAGCCAAAGCCGCCATGGTCGCAAGTCTGGAAGCGCAATATTTACAGCGACAGCAAAACTTTAGTCGTCAGCAAAAGATTAAAACGGTGGATGGTATTCAGGCCAAGCAGGATGTGTCAGCGGCTTATCTGGAAAAATTCCGTCAGAAAGTAGAGTTTTATGGTAACCGCTATTATCCGGATGCCGCCCGACAGCAAAATCTGGCTGGTGAAGTGCGCCTGATGGTCATTTTAAACCAGAACGGTGGAATTCGGGCAATTCGCCTGATTGACAGTTCGGGACATCATTTGCTGGATGAAGCAGCCAAAGCATCAGTGCGTAAGGCTGCACCTTTTGGGGCTTTTGACAGCAAGATGAAAGATATTTCTGAACTGCGTATTATCCGAACCTGGCGCTTTGATCCGGCAGAGGCAGAATTTGAAGTACGTTAATCCGGCGCTGTTTCATAATGGCGTAGTGCCTTGCAGACATCCATGCTGAAATAGCGGTGCCGGTTATCTTTACCAAATTGTTGCGCGGCCTGGTGTTCAGCGTCCTGATGCCAGGCATGAATATCCTGCAGGCTGTTCCAGTAGGAAAGTGCGATCTCAGTTATTCCTTCAGTTAAACGTTCATAATGCTGAAATTATTCTTCCACACGATGATAATAACCGTGTTCTCCAGAACTGTTCCAAATCACATTTAAAAAATTTGCCTTCAATTTTCAGATGCTTTGGAAAAATCCTCAGATGCTTTTTATATTTACGCTCAGGTTTTAAACCGATGCAGTTGCCATTTTTCCACCATCTACCTTCAGCATATTGCTCTAGGGCTCCATAAGCCAGATACCATTTAAATTTCAGGCAATAACAGCATTTCAGAGCCTGTTTCCATGACGCCATTTAAATAATAATGACCTGTCCAGACTTCATCTGTTTTTTGAAATTGGGTTTCTTTACATACCGTCTTTGAGCTTGCATAAAGCATTGAAGATAGAAGGGAAGTACCCACGAGTAGCAATACCAGAAGAATCTTTTTTCACTTTTATCCTGAACTTTAGCTAAGCAGCTTTATTGTTATGAGCTGTATTTTATAGCTTTGGTTGAATTAAGTAGCATTGATTTGATTGCTATTTACAGGCATAAAAAAGCGAGCCTAAGCCCGCTATTCTTAATAGTGAAATCTTAATTTTGTTCCAGATAAGGATTGTCAATACCAAGTTTAGCCAGAATGTCGATTTCAATACCTTCCATTTCTTCGGCATCTTCATCTGAAGTTTCGTGATCATAACCCATTAAATGTAATATGCCATGCACCAGCATATGGGTGAAATGCGTCAGAGGAGTTTTGTCTTGCTCAGTGGCTTCCTGTAAGACCACTGGAATACAAATCACCAGATCGCCAATCGGAAAGGCATCCAGAAATTGTGCCATTTCATCTGGAATATCACTGGGAAAGGACAAGACATTGGTCGGTTTATCTTTGCCACGATATTCCAGGTTGAGCTTATGACTTTCATCATGATCGACACAGGCAATCCCCATTTCGCAATCACTTTGGGTGCCGATATGGCGTAACACAGTTTCTGCGACTTTTTTAATATAGGCACGTTTCAGCACCAGCTCAGGTGACTGAAAGTTTTGCTGCAAGGAAAGATTGAGTTTCAAAATGAATCCTTAAATGATTTAGTCTTGATGCTGCTCATCCGCTTTTGCATCATTGTCCGCAACTAAGGCTTCTTGACGGGCTTTGCGTTCCGCACGCTGTTCTGCCGTTAGACGTTGCTGTTCGCTATCCCAGCCTTCATAGGCTTCAACAATTTTCTGTACCAATTGATGACGTACCACGTCGCGTGAGTGGAAGCGAGTAATATGAATTTCTTTGATCTTGTCAATGACACGTAAGGCATGCGCCAACCCAGATTGTTGACCACGCGGTAAATCCACCTGCGTGATGTCACCGGTGATAACCGCACGCGAACCAAAACCTAAACGGGTCAGGAACATCTTCATCTGTTCTGGTGTGGTGTTTTGTGCTTCATCTAAAATGACAAAGGAGTGGTTTAAAGTCCGACCACGCATATAAGCCAGCGGTGCCACTTCGATAATTTGACGTTCAATCAGCTTGGCCACTTTTTCAAAGCCCAGCATTTCATACAGGGCATCGTAAAGAGGACGCAGGTAGGGATCAATTTTTTGGCTCAAGTCACCTGGCAAAAAGCCGAGTTTTTCACCGGCTTCAACCGCGGGACGCACCAGTAAAATACGCTGGATTTCATTACGTTCCAGCATGTCGACAGCAGCTGCTACTGCAAGATAGGTTTTACCCGTACCGGCAGGGCCAATACCAAACGAAATATCACTTTGCAAAATGCGCTGAACATAGCGCTTCTGGTTGGCACCACGCGGATTAATGCGTCCTTTACGGGTTTGTAACCAAACGGCATCCAGACCAGTATGTTCCTGATCTTCAATATCTTCCTGAAGCTCACGGTCAGTCTGACTGCCTTGAATCATCATATGCAGGGTGTCGGCACTGATTTGCTGGCTATGTTCAGATTCTTCGTGCAGGCGCTGTAAGAGCGTTTCCGCTCTTTCCACAGCATCGATTCCACCATCGATAAAGAAACTTTCACCTCGATGGGAAATTTTGACATCTAAACGTTGTTCAATTTGCTTCAAATGACCGTTATAAGTGCCCAAAACGGCTTGTAAACGGTCAATTGAAATTCCAGGGAAAGCTACTGTACGTCGAATCGTTGCAGTCAAGAGTGTTCCTTATACAAGTGTCGGTATATCCCCTACATTACGCCACGTCAGGCTCAAGATTCAAGAGTTCACCGTAAACAAAATTTAAAGTTTTAATTTCGGTAATTTCAATTTCGGCAAAACGTCCAACCCAAGCTGGATCGCCAATAAATGAGACCAAACGGGTATTATCAGCCGTGCCTATAAGTAGGTTTGGATCTTTATCGGATACTTTCTCAATCAGCACACGCTGAATGCTGCCGAGCATGGCATCAGTTTTCTCAATACTTGAATGTTTAATCCATTGCTGAACTTTAGCCAGACGTTCTTTTTTCACGGCTTCAGGTGTGGTGTCTTCAAGCTCTGCCGCCGGTGTGCCAGGGCGTTTTGAATAGATAAAGCTATAAGAGTGATCAAAGTCCAGGTCTTGGATAAACTGATAGGTTTCTGCAAAGTTTTCATCAGTTTCACCCGGGAAGCCAATGATAAAGTCTGACGACAGGTGCATATCGGGACGGACTTTACGCAGCTTGGCAATCTTTTCGATATAGACATCAATGGTGTGGTTGCGCTTCATCGCTTGCAGAACATCATTGGAGCCGCTTTGGACCGGCAAATGCAGGTGTGACACCATCTGTGGTAGATCGCGATAGCACTGGATCAGATCATCATTGAATTCCAATGGATGCGAAGTGGTATAACGGATGCGGCCAATACCCGGAATTTCTGCAACTAAACGTAACAAGTCGGCAAAGGTACAGATGTTGCCGTCAAAAGTTTCCCCACGGTAGCCATTGACGTTTTGACCGAGCAGAGAAATCTCACGTACACCTTTTTCAGCCAGACCTGCAATTTCTGCCAGCACATCATCCAGCGGGCGAGAAACTTCTTCACCACGCGTATAAGGTACGACACAGAATGAGCAATATTTTGAACAGCCTTCCATAATCGACACAAAGGCCTTATAGCCTTCCACACGCGGTTCAGGCAGGAAGTCGAATTTTTCAATATCGGGAAAGGAAATGTCCACCAGTTTGATTTTTTCTTTTTTAGGTTTTTCGACCTGTTCAAAATGCTGATCGAGCATTTGCGGTAAACGGTGCAGGGTTTGCGGACCAAAAATCATATCCACATAATTGGCACGTTTTTGAATATTGTCGCCTTCCTGAGAGGCCACGCAACCACCGACCCCGATAATCAGATCAGGGTTCTGTTCTTTGAGCTTGCGCCAGCGGCCCAGTTCAGAAAAGACTTTTTCCTGTGCCTTTTCACGGATTGAGCAGGTGTTCATAAGCAGTACATCGGCTTCTTTGGGATTGCTGGTCAGGACATAACCATGTGAGTCGCCCAACAGGTCTGCCATACGATGACTGTCATACTCATTCATCTGACACCCTTGCGTTTCGATATACAGCTTTTTGACTGAAGGATCGCTGGCTAGGGTGTGCGCTGGCTGGGTAACAGTGTTTTCTGAGGCAGCTGGGGCACCATTCGGAATGAAGGTTTGAACCGTCATGAAGGCTCCTACAAAATAATAGCTCGAATGTGAATGAACTGGCAGTTGATGAACACGCAGCTCAAGAAGGATTCAGTTCACAGATTGAAATCTTTAAATGGCGCGTATTTTAGCAGGAAAGTGGCTTAAACTTATAGCCTAAATTAGGGGTGGAAAAATATTCATTGACAGACAAAAATAATCTGAAGATTAAAACTGCTGAATTATTAGGTTACATAACTGAACAATACAATTGGTTATAATCTGCTAGCAAGCTCTTATGATAAGCAGCATATGCTCGGCACAAAATTGATGATAGAAGGCAGCTGGATGTTAAAAGGTACTCAAAACATACGCAAATACTATAAGTTAATGACCTTAAGTTTCGCCTGTATCTGTGCGGCAAATACCCAGGCTGCCGAAGCACAGTTTAATGATGCCTTACGTGCTGCAAATGCAGGAAATACTCAACTCTTACAACAATATCGACTTGCTATGCAAAATGACGTGCTGGGCTACTATCCGGAATACTGGATTCTGAACCAGAATCTTGCTTTGCAGCCGGCCAACCAGATCATCAACTTTGTACAGCGCTATCCACACTCCGCCATGGCTGAAAAGCTGGCAGCCGATTATGTCGAAGAAAAAGTTAAAATCGCTGACTTTGCTGCAGCCCAACCGGTTTTACAATATGTGACCAATGCTGACCGGGCTGAAGCCTGTGCAATCGCACAAGTGCGTGCCAAAAGTGGTGATCCCTTGGTCTATGCCGAATTTAAGGATGTTTGGCTGACAACAAATTCCCAGCCAGATTCATGCAATGGCTTGGGTCGCATGATGTTATCCAGTCCACTTATGACTACGGAAGACCGTCAGCAGCGCCTGTGGGTGCAGTTGCGTGCCGGTCAGTCTGGACAAGCCATCGCGACGGCGCAAGATTTAGGTCTGAATCTGTCTCTGGCCCAGCTAAATAGCATTCAGGCCAATCCAACCGCTTATTTATGGTCGGCACCAAAAAGCACGACCGTTGACCATGCTTATCTGGTATATGCCTTAGGTCGCTTGGCAGATACTGATCTGAATTCGGCCTTATCAATAGTCAAGCGGACTGCTGAAGGAACTCCAGCAGAAGTACAAAAAGCCCTGTTTCGGACAGTAGGTTATATCGGCGGCACGACTGTCATGAAAAATAACTATAACCGTGAAGTGCTGAATGCGCTGGATGCCAGTTATGGGTTGCCATTTAGCTCGGAAGAAGCTGAAATCTATGCCCGTCAGTCGATTCGTTTTGGCGCCTGGGAGAGTCTGATTCGTGCGATTGACGCCATGAACGTGAACCAGAAGCAGGAGGACCGCTGGCAGTACTGGCTGGCGCGTGCCAGCGAGCAGCGTTCAGACCGCGCATCAAAAAAGACAGCAGAAAATATTTACCGGAAACTGGCCAATGGTGAGGACTATCATAATCTGCTGGCACGGGATCGTTTGGGGCAAGTCGTAGCAGGCGCGCCAAACGCTACCCAACCGTCGAATCAGGCTATGCAGCGCTTAAATCAGGATGTGCATTTCCGTCGTGCTTTTGCCTTGCGCGATATTGATGCCCCAGCGAATTATATTAACCGTGAATGGAACTGGGCAGTGCGTCAGGCTTATCTCAAGCATGATGATGACCTGCTTTTGGCCGCAGCAAAACGTGCGCATGACATGGGATGGCATGATCGTGCCATTTATGCCGCTGATCGTACTGTCAAGAAGCATAATTATACCTATCGCTATCCAATGCCGTACCAGAACTATGTGGTGAGCCATAGTCGTACAGTGAGTCTGGATCCAGCTTGGGCTTATGGCCTGATGCGTCAGGAAAGTCGTTTCAATACAGTGGCACGTTCCCATGTCGGGGCAGGCGGCTTAATGCAGATCATGCCGGATACGGCCAAGCTGGTCGCGCGCCAAATGGGAGAAGCGTATAATCCGGCTGCGTTAACCGATATGAATACCAATATCCGTTATGGAACCTTCTATTTATCAACAATTCAGCGTCAATTAAGCCAAAGTCCAGTGCTGGCAACTGCAGGCTATAATGCCGGTCCAAACCGTGCACGCCGCTGGCAGCCGGAATTTCAGAGTATTGCAGCAGACCAATATACGGAGTCTATTCCTTTGCTTGAAACACGAGATTATGTGAAACATGTTATGACGAATGCGACGTATTACGGCATTTTATTAGGGCAGGGTGCACAGTCGATCGGAAAAAGAATGCAGGCGATACCTTTACGAAGTACTCAATAATTCAAAATATCTGAAGGGATAAAGTAATTGTGTTCAAAAAAGGAAAAATGGATGCCCGAATTTGTGGTGGAGGAGTGGTACTACTCGGCTTAGCCACGAGTCCCCTTGCCCTTGCAGAGCCCACCGGCTATATCATGGAAGTGCAAATGGTACCGGCGATGTGTTATTTGTATCCGGAGTATTCGAAAAAAAGAAAATGCCTAGAAGGCTATTCGTTGAATATTTCGGGTCTTTATCCGCAAACCACCAGTACCTCGTGTAATACCAACAGTTCTGCCACACTTTCGCCCTTACAGGCCAAGGTGGTAGCACGAATTATGCCTGATGAAAGTACCCGGGCTGGCTTGTGGCGCAGTATTGGGGGCTGCGTACCGATGAATGCCAGTCAGTACTTTCGGACCATCATTAATTATGCTGACCGTCTGAAAGTACCTGAGGAGCTGACTGAGCAGGAAAGCCAGACAATCGCCCTGGATGCGCTGCGCAGAAAGTTTCTGAGAATCAATCCACAATTGCCGTCGACGGCTATCCGGTTTCACTGTGTTTCTACGCGCCCTAACAGTATGCTGACTTCACTTAAAGTCTGTTATAACAGCAGGGGCGGTTATAAGGCTTGTCCGGCCAATCTGTTGAATACATGCCCAGCTGTGGTGACAATTAAAGGTATATACTGAGCTTTTCTGCCGATTTAATTTATATTTCCTATCAGACTTTTGTTGAAATCCATTCCCTTTTACATGCATCTGGACAAGGATTGGAGTACAATCTTTGCCGTTTATGATTATTAAGATTAGATAGAACAGCTATTTAATCGCATTAACTATCCTCTCAACTGGAGATAATTACATGAAGCAACCTGTTCGCGTTGCCGTTACTGGCGCTGCTGGTCAAATTGGTTACAGCCTTTTATTCCGTATCGCTAGCGGTGAAATGTTGGGTAAAGACCAACCAGTTATTCTTCAATTATTAGAAATTCCTGTTGAGAAAGCTCAACAAGCGCTGAAAGGCGTAATGATGGAACTTGATGACTGTGCTTTCCCATTATTGGCAGGCATGATCGGTACTGATGATCCTAAAGTTGCGTTCAAAGATGCTGACTATGCATTGTTGGTAGGTTCTCGTCCACGTGGTCCTGGTATGGAACGTGCTGACTTGCTTAAAGTCAACGGCGAAATCTTCATTGGTCAAGGTCAAGCACTAAACGAAGTTGCAAGCCGTGACGTTAAAGTTCTGGTTGTAGGTAACCCTGCGAACACGAATGCTTACATCGCTATGAAATCTGCTCCAGACCTTCCAGCGAAAAACTTCACAGCAATGTTACGTCTTGACCACAACCGTGCCTTGACTCAACTTGCTCAAAAAGCGGGTGTTGCAGTTTCTGACATCGAAAACATGACAGTTTGGGGTAACCACTCTCCAACAATGTATGCTGACTACCGTTTTGCAAATGTAAACGGCGAAAGCTTAAAAGATAAAATCAACGATGCTGAGTGGAACAAAGACGTATTCCTTCCAACTGTTGGTAAACGTGGTGCTGCGATCATCGAAGCACGTGGTTTGTCTTCTGCTGCTTCTGCTGCAAATGCTGCAATCGACCATATGCGTGACTGGGCGCTTGGTACTAACGGCAAATGGGTAACTATGGGTATCCCTTCTGACGGTTCTTACGGTATCCCTGAAGGTGTAATGTTCGGTTTCCCTGTAACCACTGAAAACGGTGAATACAAAATCGTTCAAGGTCTTGAAATCGACGAGTTCAGCCGTGAGCGTATCAACGTTACACTGAACGAGCTTGAAGAAGAGCGCGCAGCAGTGGCTGACATGCTTAAATAATTTAATTTTTTAATTAAATTAAAAGAAAGGCACTCTGGTTAGGGTGCCTTTTTTATTGAACAAAAAATAACATCCTGTGAAGGAGAGACAATTGAGTTTGTTGTATAGGCAGGCTAAGGTAGATACAAGATCATAATTCAAAAGGGGGAGGTCATACAGATGTTAGAACAACGCTCAACCTTCGAACTTTTTTTTGAGCAATTGGGACTGGATTCCAGTCCTGAAGCGATAGATGAATTTATTAATACCCATCAAATTGGTATGGATGTACCGCTACACAAAGCACCATTTTGGAGTAAGTCACAACATGACTTTTTAATCAGTCACTGGAAGAAAGATGATGACTGGGCCATATGGGTAGATGTGCTAAATGAGCAGTTACATACTGAAGCCGTGGGCTCAGGCTCTTGTAGCTTGCCCAGTGGCGAATCAAACTAAAGTTTTTGATATTAACATTTTAGTCATCTAACTTACTGATAAGTTGAATAATGGAGTTTATTTATGCTTATGGAACAACAGGTTACTCTGGAACTACTTTTTGAACAACTTGGTTTACCGTCAGATGAAGCTTCAATTGAGCAATTTGCTAAAGATCATCAGTTAGATGCTAAAGTGGCTTTGCCAGATGCCGAATTCTGGAGCGAAGGGCAGAGTGCCTTTTTACGTGAACACTGGCATCAGGATGATGAATGGATTGTCATTATTGACAAGTTAAATCAGTTGCTTCATGTAGAAAGTGACAAAGCAGCAGAATAAGCCCCATAACGTACAAAAAGACACAACAAACCTAGTCAATTGACTAGGTTTTTTTTCGATTGTCTTATAAGTTAGATCTATAATTAATGACAGTTTCTCTGATAAATATAAGGAGGACGAGATGCTCGGAAGGACCCCATCTTTAGAGTTGTTGTTTTCACAACTCGGCCTGGCCAATAGTCCGGCTGCTATCGAATTGTATATACGTACGCATCAACTGCCTGCACATATTTCTCTGCATGATGCGCCGTTTTGGAATAAATCACAGCGTTCTTTATTAATTAGTCATCTGGTGCAGGATGATGACTGGGCGATTTGGGTGGATGAACTCAACCAGCAGTTGCACATGGATGCTTATCGCCGTCAACTTGCCTGATATAGGCTTTAAAATCATTTAGGATTCAGTGAAAAAGCGCCTGGGCTCAGGCGCTTTTTTCCATAAGACAGGTTAAAGCGAGTTTAGCGCATTTTACTTTTGAGCAATTTTTCGAACCATTCTAGGGATCGGTACGCTTCAAAGGCGGGATGCTGCTGTAATAATTCCAGATCAAATTCGGAGCTCGTGCTGTATTTTTTTAACCAGTGCCGGGTTAATGCCGGCTCATTTTTACTGACAGAGGCATAAGCCAGGAAGAAATAAATCTCACCATGCTCATAATGGGTCATGGGTTTTAGGATTTGCTGGGTAATCAGGGCATAACGAGGCTCTTTGGTGAGTTCAAAGAAAATCATATACGCCTTGGCCAGATGCAAAGAGAGGTTGATATACAGGCGTAGCGGCATCTCCTCAAATTCAACTCGTCCTTGCTCGAGCAGTACAACCGCTTCTTGCAGAAAATGAACCTGTTCCTGATAGAACTGGCTTAAGCTCACCAGTTGCAAGCGAAGATCGGCACGTTCAAGCGCTAATTCCGGCGTATTGCCTTGTAAATACAACTGGTCAGTTTCACCTAGACGTTCAATAATCTGCTGGCTGTTTAATCGCATGCATGCCATCCTTAATTCTCAATAATGCTGATATGAGGCCAGAACTTAAAATTTAAAGCACGGCCGCATCACTACGTAGCCAGGCTGTAATGGACAGACGCTGATGTTTGGCCTCTAAAACCTCATGCAAAATATCACTCTGAAACAGGGCAAGACGATTTGGTTCAGGACGAATGGTATGCCATACCTCGTGTTTATCCTGCAAGCGTAATTCTCCGCCCCAATCCTCTTGCCATTGATCATGCAAATAATACACTGCGGAAATCATTCTGCCATTTTTGCCTTTTGGATTATCGCGATGTAAGGCATAAAACTCTCCTGCTTCATAACAGGAAAAATGTGCTTCCACCTCCTTGATTCCCAAATAAAAGACCCGGTTAAAAATCTGGCCCAAAGCCAGCAGGTTTTGTACATGCTGGTGAGAAATGCTGAGATTTTCATTCAGCCATAAAATCCGGTCACTACGAATGTTGCTGACCACTCCATTTTGAATGGCAGCATCACGGAAATAAGCCAGATTGCTACGACACTCAGCTATCAACTGTTTAATATAGCTTGCATCATAAGCATGATCGATCAGACTAAAACCCTGTTGATTCAAATCATCAAGAATTTGGTCAATAGACCAGGACTTTGGGAAATGAGCAGCATCCATAAAATAAACCTGTGAAAAGGGGAAAAAATGTTCAGTTATTCTAGGGGAAGAATCCGATCTGAACGAAACTATTTTTCATGTTAAAATGGTTGTTGATATGAGGAAATAATGAAACATGAATTACCGTCACCATTACCACGCGGGTAACTTTGCCGATGTCATGAAGCACGTACTACTGCTTCAGCTGTTGGCTCGACTGAATGCAAAAGATAAACCATATCGCTATGTAGATACACATGGTGGTGCGGGTAAGTATGATTTATCGACCTCTGAGGCACAAAAATCAGGTGAGTTCTTAAACGGTATTCATCGTCTGGTCAAGCTGGACGATTCAATCAAGCGTAATGCACCGCAAGGGGTTCAGCAATATTTAAAAGTTGTTGAAAAAATGCGTGAAAATTTTGGCAAAGGAGCGTATCCGGGTTCGCCATGGTTTGCTCTGGAAGGCATGCGCGAAATTGATAAAGCCACTATTTTTGAAATGCAGCGTGATGTATTTCAGCAGCTTCGTCAGAATATTTTTGACAAACGCGCAGGCTTGCATGAACGGGATGCCTATGAAGGGTTACTTGCGGTCATTCCACCGAAAGAAAAACGCGGTCTGGTCATGATTGACCCGCCTTATGAACAAGAGCGTAAAGATTTCCCGCAATTGGTTGAACTGATTGCAGCGGCTTATAAAAAATGGCCGACAGGTGTGTTGGCGGTTTGGTATCCAATTAAAGACCGTGCCATGATTGAACGTTTTGAAAAGAAAATGTTTAAGACCGGTATTCGCCGTCAGTTAATTTGCGAACTCTGTGTCTGGCCAGACGATACCCCAGTTGGCCTGAATGGTTGTGGCCTCTTGGTCATTAACCCGCCTTGGAAATTCTCTGAAGATGCAGATGAAGCATTACAGTGGTTATTTCCGCATTTACGTATGCAGGAAAATGGCGGCCATGCTGCGGTACGCTGGTTGGTCGGTGAATAATTTTTTCAGAAAATGGTCATAGTTAGGATCGACAAATATGACAAATACAAGCAAACCGGAAAGCGATTCTTCATTAGACTTGCCTTTTGATGGGATTACCTTTGAGGTGGAAGAAGAAGAGCATACCCAGGAAGGGCAGAAAGTTAAACGTCGAGGGATCTATCTGTGGCCAAATCTGATTACAACCGCTGCGTTGTTATCAGGCTTTTATTCCATTATTGCCAGTATGAATGGCGAGTTTCAGCAAGCCATTTATGCCATTTTTCTGGCCGCTTTGTTTGATGGTCTGGATGGGCGTGTTGCACGTGCAATCGGCGCGCAAAGTCCGTTTGGTGAACAGTTTGACTCGCTGTCAGATATGCTGGCCTTTGGAGTGGCACCAGCCATTTTAATGTATAGCTGGGGACTGAGTGATCTTGGTCGCATCGGTCTGGCAGCCTGTTTTGTTTATACGGCCTGCGCGGCTTTTCGTTTAGCGCGTTTTAATGTGCAGATTGGCGTGGTCGATAAACGTTACTTTATTGGTGTGGCCAGTCCTTTGGCAGCGATCATGATTGTTTCAATGGTTTGGGTCGGGCTGGATTTTCCTGAAATCTTCGATACCCGAGAGCTATCCATACAAATATTAAATGCAATAGTGATTATTGGTAGCGGTTTATTGATGATTTCCAATATCAAATACTATTCATTTAAGACTGTAGAGCGTAAACGTGTCCCGTTCTTTGTGTTACCAATCGCCGTCTTTATCTTTGCTGCGATGACTTATAATATTCCGGTTGGCATTTTAGTGATTTCTATCATCTATGCCTTATCTGGCTTTGTTACCACTTTCATGGCAAAAAGACAGCACGTATTATAAAAAGATTAAGGAGTCTGATATGCAGTTTCTTCAAGATTTTTTAGATCGTTCGAAACAGCTGAATCAGACTCCGACTGTTTCGTCGAAGCATCTGGCTTATCATGGCCCAACCTCAAGATACAAAATCATTCATCAGGGATTGATGATTCCTGGTCTACCCGCCCCCCTGCATTATCTCAGTTTTCTCAGCATTATCGGACAGCCCAATGCACCGATGCTGGCGAATCCCAGTGCGATCCAGACCACTGCACTAGATACTGCGACAGTCATTTGCAGTTCAAGCCCTCACATGGTGGGGCAGTTACAGAGCTATTCAATTCAACAGGACTGTAAATTTTCATCGGGCATGTTTCAATTTTTGGATCGGGAAAAGTTGACCGGACACTTTCCACACTTTCAACTCCAACGCTCTGATGCCGAACTGAGTTTTGATCTCAGCATTCATACCACTGATCTGGTGTCCCACTTTACCCAGATGCGATTCTCCCTGGCAGATCATTGGTCATTAGTGTGTCATTGTCAGGGTACTGTGACCTATAAAGATCAGAAATATACAATTGAAAGTCTCGGAAGTTTTGAATACGCCCGCAGTTTTAATTTTCCTTATCTTCCTCTGGCTTTTTTTAGCTATCAGATGATTAACCTGAGTAATAATCGGCAGCTATTGTTGGCTCAGATCCGTAATAGCCTGAATCAGATTGTACAGTCGAGAATCTATCTACGTGATTTGAATCGTATGCAAACCTGGCTGTTTGACCAAAAGGTTTATTTTAAAGTGCATCGTGTCTACCCGAGTGTCAAAACGCCAAATGGACAAAAGATGTATTTGCCACGAGAGTTTGAGTGGTGCTATGAAGATGATCGGGGAAACCAGATCTGGGTGCAGGGCCAAAGTCGCGGTGATTTTAAATTTGGCATGGCAGCGGGCTATGTGGGCAGTTTTCATTATCAGGTAAAAATAAATGAGCAGACTGAAAAAGGCGATAGCGGCTATATAGAGTATGTGGATTGCCGACCTTTACGCTTTCAGGAAAAAGATAAGGCAGAAAAACTATTAGCTAACCTGGCTAATCCTGTGCCTTTTTTAATCAAGAAATAGAAAAAAGGGGTTTTTGTGGAATAAATAACCAGTTGAGATGTTATTTTGAGAAAAATTCAAAATAGGTGTTGCAAGCTCCCTGAAATACTGTAGAATGCACATCCATCGGCAGTGATGAAGATTAAAACTTGTTAAGAAACAAGGATTTAGCACAAGGTGTTAAATTTAGGTGTCTTGAATGAGTTTAAAAATAATCGGATTTACTAGTTGACTTTCTACAAAGAAAGCGTAACATAGCCGACCTAGCTTGCTGCTGACGAAGCAGCAAGAAGATCATTAAGAGATTATGAAGAACAACTTGTGTGGATTTTTACTGGTTGATTGATCGAAATATTATCATTGATTGATTGGTTTAAATTACTCGAAGTTTATTTGAGAGAATTTGTCAGAAAATTGATGAGCCAAGATTGGTGTCCTTTAGGCACTACTGATTTTAAACTGAAGAGTTTGATCATGGCTCAGATTGAACGCTGGCGGCAGGCTTAACACATGCAAGTCGAGCGGGGCGAAGGTAGCTTGCTACTGGAACCTAGCGGCGGACGGGTGAGTAATACTTAGGAATCTGCCTATTAGTGGGGGACAACGTTCCGAAAGGAGCGCTAATACCGCATACGCCCTACGGGGGAAAGCAGGGGATCACTTGTGACCTTGCGCTAATAGATGAGCCTAAGTCAGATTAGCTAGTTGGTGGGGTAAAGGCCTACCAAGGCGACGATCTGTAACGGGTCTGAGAGGATGATCCGTCACACTGGGACTGAGACACGGCCCAGACTCCTACGGGAGGCAGCAGTGGGGAATATTGGACAATGGGGGGAACCCTGATCCAGCCATGCCGCGTGTGTGAAGAAGGCCTTTTGGTTGTAAAGCACTTTAAGCGAGGAGGAGAGTACCCTGGTTAATACCCAGGAGTGCTGGACGTTACTCGCAGAATAAGCACCGGCTAACTCTGTGCCAGCAGCCGCGGTAATACAGAGGGTGCGAGCGTTAATCGGATTTACTGGGCGTAAA